>JACESW010000008.1 GCA_013911625.1 Cryomorphaceae bacterium
CGTAAGAACCACTGTCCCTGGCGAATCCAGTACCCATTAACGTGGTCTCCCATGACGTTCTTCGGGTCGTCACTTCTTGTGGTAATCACGTTTCCATAGACGCTGGAGCGCAAGGTTTCCTCTTTACCCTCCAAAATGCTGCGGTAGCTTTTACCATAGAAGTTTGAAGGAACCTCAACACCAGCATAATCCAAAATGGTTGCGGGTAAATCGGCACTGTGAATCAACGCCGTAGTGGAAGTGTTTGAAGCGATTTTCCCGGGGTAGGAAAAGATGATGGGCGAACGGAAACTCATGTCATAAATAGACCCCTTCCCTTTATCGCCACCGTTGTGTGAACGCATAGGATCGTCCCAAAACTCTTGGTCAGGATCCTGCTCCCACCCATTGTCATTCACATAAACAATCAACGTATTCTCATAGAGGCCCTTCTCCTTGAGATGAGCAACCAATTGGCCCCAAGCATCATCAAACCAGGTACAGTTCGCATAATACTGCTTAGCCGATTCTGTCATATCCTCGTCCTTGTACAAATCGTAGTACTGCTGCGGCGCATCAAACGGATAGTGCGGCAATGAGGGAGCGAACCACATGAAAAACGGCTGCCCTTTGGTCTCCTCTAAAAAGTCATAGGCCGGTTGATTCGTCACACGCGCGAGGTCCATGCCGTCACCGCCCATGTGCTCTAAAAACCAATTCTTGGTCTTCTGATCGCTTTCCAACCAGCCCTTGGTCATGCCGTGTGTAAACCCTCCGTTTTCAAAGGTGTATTCCCACCATTTACCCCCTTGAAAGCTCACATAGCCCTTTTGCTTTAATAATGTGGGCAGTGTTGCAAAATTGGCCATGTGTTTTGCACGTAAATCAAACTCCCTGGTGAAACCAGCGATGGAATCTTCTTGAATGCTCAGTGCATTAATCAGTGAATCTCTCTGTACGCCCGCAGCGCGGTAATAATCGATAGGCAACATCCCGTTAAGCAACGTCTGAAGGGACGGTCGACAATGGTTGTCGCTTACATATCCGTCCGTAAATAGCATGCCCGAGGCGGCTAAAGTATCCATGTTGGGCGTGTGCACGTAATCCGCTCCCATAAAGCCGAAATACGGATAGCCTTGATCATCGCCTACCAGCATGATGACGTTTGGTAAAGTAGTATCGGCTTGGGCGTTCTCTTGTTTACAAGAAAGCACGGCGAAAAAGGAGAATGCGAAAAGAATAAATCGGCTCATTGTCCTAAAATAAAAAAGATAAGGCCTCGAATTCATTTTTCGAGGTTTTTTGAGCCCGTTATGTTAAGTTCTTGTAAACAAATTGCTGATTATCAACATGTTACACTCCTTTTGTGTATCTTAAAAGAGAATAAAACCACGTAATATGAAAAGATTTATGATTGTATGTATGACGTTCGCGTTATGCATTGGAGCTTCGGCTCAAGACAATTTTTCCTTTTGGAAAAAAGACCGTGCTTATGCTGAAAATGCATTTAGCATTAACACTGCTGGGCCTATTCCTTCCGTAGGATTTCAGTTTGACCGTCAACTTTCCAAGAAAACAACCCTATCCGTTTTCTACGGGGAAGCCAACCCTGTTGACGTTAGTGAAATTGACATTAATAACGTCTCATACTCCGGCACTTTCGCAGACGAAAGTAGCTGGTCGGGAATGATAATTAGTTACCGCCCAATTGAGGCGCTCCAAGCTTTTAGAGTAAGTGCTGGATTAGGCGTAGGCTCTTTGAATGGCTTCTTGGACGATTCTGATGGCAATAGCTATCACTGGGCCGACGGCGGAACATTCACATTCACGGGCATTGGGTATGGTCTGCGCCCTGTTAAAGGTCTACGCCTCGGGGTTGATATTGGTGTCATTAAAACCGGAGGAGGTATAGTGTCTACCAATGGAGTCACAATGGATGCTAGTTCCAGAACATTTGATCTTCAAACAGATTTTGCAGGCGGATGGTATCCAAACCTACAGTTTACTGCAGGTTGGGGATTCTAATTTTTAAAAAACAAAGCCCGGCGCGATGCGCCGGGCTTTTTCCTAATCTTTTTTCCAAGCACCTAGGCTGTTACTTCAATCTTATCTGAAAGAATCAAGTATATCGCTATCAGCGGCAATACTGCTAAAAGCCCGTGAATATACATGGCAAATTGAGGTATATAGTCCACAGTTGTTGCATAGTAAACAGCAAAACCATTAATCACAGAAAGAGAAGCGTTAATCTTCACCCCTGCACTCTTGGCGAGCTTGCTTCCATCGTACTTAACTTTATTTGGGATAGCGACGATTGCCTGAATCATCCAAAGAGAGGCCATTGCCAGGTTTTCCGCATTGTTTGTTTCAGAGAACAAAGCGAATTGGTCCCAAACAACAACAATACCGAATACAAAATATCCAACATTGTATAGGACACGGTTCTTCGTAAATACTCCATATAAAGTAACCAAGACTCCAAGGAGCACAATTATCATTGTAATCATAATAATCTATCCTTTTAGTTCTTAAATCTTCCCAATCCAAAGCCACAAGCAGCGCCTAGAACAGCACCCATGACCGCGGAAATTACAGTATCTAAAGCCGCAAAGTTTAAGTCCATGGTGTTGTACATGGTAAGCATCTGTGTGTTGAATGCTAAAAACAGCAATCCCATAAACCATGCACCTGCTTTTGCGCCAGATGCGGGAGTAGAAATACCCATGCGATCAAATGAAATTGTAGTCAACAGGGAGATGACAATCATATTAGCTAATCCCATAGTCATGTCCGGTTCGGCCTTCATTGCATCAGGAAATGCTGCTGCCATTTCTGCCATGGCGTCCATGTAATACAAGGCGCCGCCTACGGAGAACATCACGAACCCCGCAATTACAACCACTAAAGTGGTAAGTACAATTTTTTTCATAGTGTAAAGAGTGTTTGTTTGTACGATAAGATACTGATTTTTAGACATTAAGTGTTATGCCAATGTTGTTTTATAGACAGCCACTAAGTTTTCACGAGTTTGTACCTTAGTACTCTCAAAAAAAAATACGCTATGAAAAGCTTGAATGAAAATTGGTTTGCATTTACTCTAATTGCCGTGATTTTCGGCATTCTGGGATTCTTGTTAGGCCGCACTACGGGTCATCATGGACCCAAAGGAATGCCGCACATGATGATGGGCGAAGGACACATTATGAAAAAGGCAATGTTCATCACCGACGAAGGTGAAGTGCACGATTTGATAGGTGATCTTGATATCGATGTAATCGACCAAATTGACGTTGTAAAAGGAGAAAACGGTGAAATCACTGTGACTATTGATAGCCTCGATGTAGAAGGCATGGAAGGCGAGGCGAAGGCTAAAGTTCGTGTTATCACAAAGAAAATCTCGGGCGAAAAATAGTGCTCAGCTATTGGGAAAAAACAACATTGCGCCACTTTGATTTAGTGGTTGTGGGCGGCGGTATTGTAGGACACTTTGCCGCTTTGTTTTATGCCCAAAAGAACCCTACACACCGCATTGCCATTCTTGAACGCGGCCTTTTCCCTAGCGGCGCGTCCACGAAAAACGCCGGCTTCGCCTGCTTTGGCTCCATTTCGGAACTCGAGCACGACGTCGCATCCATCGGCAAAGAAGCTACCGCATCACTAGTTATGAAGCGCTACAATGGCCTTAAGCTACTTCGGGAAACATTGGGAGATGAGGCTATTGATTACCGCGAAGTTGGTGGATACGAGATGTGCTTTGAGCCGCCCAATCAAGAACGAATTGACTTTTTTAATGATCTGCTTGAACCTCATCTTGGGACACCTCCTTATGCTGTAGAGGCATCCAAAGGTTATGGGTTTTCGACCAAAGTCACCCATTTGATCAAAAACGCTCTTGAGGGCACCGTGGATACCGGTAAAATGATGGCGGCCTTGCAGCAGAAAGCAGCACAGGCCGGGGTGCTCACATTCACCCAAAGTTCTGTTGAAGAACTCGAGAATACCAAAGAGGGGAAAGTGGTCCATATCCAAACACCAAATGGTCCTGTTGCGTTTTTTGCCCGTCAAGTTGCCCTCTGTACCAATGCCTTCAGTCGTAAGTTTCTTTCCGACGAAGAGCTTGAGCCTGGACGAGGATTAATCCTAATAAGTAAACCTCATACTGCTTTTCATTGGGAAGGTTCTTTCCATTACCACGACGGATACAATTACTTTAGAACCATTGATGGAAGGCTGTTGTTGGGGGGAGGACGTCATTTGGATAAGACGGGTGAAACCACACTTGAGTCGGGAATAAACTCCACCATCGAAAAGGCCCTTAAAGAAGATGTCGCCTCGCTTATAGCTCCTGGAGTCGATGTTGAGATCGACTACCTGTGGTCTGGGGTAATGGCTTTCGGTTCTAATAAGCAACCTGTGGTTAAACGGGTAGACGACCATATGGTGGTCGGTGTGAGACTTGGTGGAATGGGAGTGGCTGTAGGCGCACAAGTTGGCTTAGATCTTGCTAACGAAATGTGTTTATAACTCGTTGAATAACAAGTTTTTAATTCATTTTCTGGTTACACTCAGTTAATAGTTGGGAATGGTCGTTTCGTACTTTGCTTGGAGAAATGTGTTTATTATGACTGCTATTAAAACTGATGCCGACACCTTCATCAAACAACGAATGATGGCTTATTTGAAAGATCAAGGTTATAACTTTTACCAAAGTGCCACCTTACTCAAACTAAGCGACGAAGAACGGGCTGAAATGAGCCGCTACTGGGCCGAATAATCTACAATCTGTAACCTACCGTCAAGGTGTGGTAGTGTGGCGAAGACAGTGAGAAATTATGCTGGTAGAAATACCCAAAGCTCACCTTGCCGCCAAGCATTTTATTGCTGCTTTCCGCGCCTATTCTTAGCCTCCTACTTAAGTTCCCGTTTACTGACCCCAAGTATTCCGAATAGAAAGTAGGATCCAACTTCCAATCCTTAATATTCTTGGTATATGCAGCGCGAATACGCAAATCCGTACGGTCTGCCCCCCCTCCTGAGATTACAGTACGTTGCTGTATCCCATAGCGCATGGAGAATTCGTCACGACCCAGGTCATAGTCTTTTGTTGCGTTCACCCTGAAGCGAATGCGATGATTAATGCCTTGCGTCGCGCCTACATCGTCAAAGATGGCGTAGTGACGAAACTCAGTGGAATAACTGAACGATTTACTCTGCTTCTTGGTGACTTGTAGTTCCGTGATCCAACGGTCCATGCCCTCGTCTCCTCCGACGTTTCTGTACAGTCCGCTGAGGTCTATATCAATTCCTTTTGCCGGCTCTATTCTATAGGTCAGTTTCGTCCAAACACGATTGTCTGTTACTGTTTGCGCAGTGGCTCCAAATGCAGCCAAGGCAAACCCTATGATGAAAAGTTTCTTACACTTCATATACCACGATAATTTGAGCCTTCCCTTCAGCGTGGTCAATCTTCGAAATGTGGTGCTTAACAACTACAACCCCCATGTTCTTCGCGAATTCACCTACACGATCTTCTATGACCTGCTCGGAAAGATTCTCCGAAGGTACAACCAGAGATACCTTCTTAGTCGTGCGTTTAGTCTCACTTGGCTTTTCCAACATGAAGCGCTCAAGTATATAGATACATCCTAATACTGTTCCGTTGATCAGTACAAGTTCAACTAAGGTTATACTTTCAGTACTCAAAGCATTGATAACCGCAACCCCTAACGAAGCAAATAAATACGTCATTTCTTGAGGGCGGAGAGGCTCTGTTCTGTAGCGAACAATGCCGAAAATTGCGAACATACCTATGGCGAGACCAATCTGCATTTCAAACGTACTCAGCACGTAGGACAGAAAGAATACTACTACTGCGATGATAAAAAAGCTGCTCACATTTGTACGCGTGGTCTTGTTGTGTCGACGAACGATACTCATCTGAATAAGGTTGTAAACCACAGTCATGGCAAACTTTAAAAACAGTCCAGAAGTAATGTCCAATTCAGGCATAGGTAGATATTTATATCAGCGAATATAAGTTTAATAAAACCAATGTATTTTGGCATTATGCTTAGACGTCTTCCATTGTTTGTGATAATAGCTATGACCCTCGGGTTGAATTCTTGCACCCAAGAATACACTTCTGGTCAATTACCCATGGTGTATTTAGACGTCGATGAACAGATTCGGCCGGACGACAAGAAAGACGGAACATTCTCTATTGAAGTGGACAACCGTAAGGTGGTTGGCGGCAATATGGGTGTAGAATACCGCGGCAGCACCTCGTACCGATTAAGCGATAAAAAGTCCTACGGTTTTGAAATCCGAAAAGCCAATGGGGACGGCACGCCAAAGGCGCTTTTAGGGATGCCGGCTGAGAGCGATTGGATCTTGATGGGACACGTAGTTCGTTCTAACGGTCCGGATGAGTTGTATGCCTTCGACCCCACGCTTATGCATCATTATATTGGCTACGAACTTGCTCGAGGAATAGGCGTATATGCAGCCCGTTGTCGCTGGGTAGAACTCACCGTCAACGGTGTTTATCAAGGGGTTTATGTGCTCATGGAAAAGCCTAAGGCTGACCGTATGCGCATCGATGTTGGCACACCGAGCGGTAGAAAAGAACCGGGAATTACAGGGGGATATGTACTCAAGATTGACAAAACCGCCTCTTATGCGCCGTCAGGACGAGAATTGAGCTATTACGACAATAATTGGGGGGATGATGCGAATTACACCGGGTACATGAGCTTTAGAAGCGAATACGACATCGAAGGAGCGCTGATGGATGTCGAACCCTTCCGTCCGCCGTACCACGATCAACAATACAGAGAAACCTATTTCTTATTTGAGCACCCCAAGCCTAACGGCCTGAACGGTGAAATGCGGAATTACATTGAAGAATATGTGTTCGATTTTGAAACCGCCCTACTCAATGACGACCTAACCTCAGCAACACGCACCTATACCGACTACATCGACCTGGCCTCGTTCGCCGATGGATTCATTATGAATGAACTCGCAGGCAACATTGATGCCTACCGCATCAGTACTTTTTTGCATAAACCCCGAGGCGAAAAGCTGCGCTTTGGGCCCATATGGGACCTCAACATTGGCTACGGACGTCAAGGTCGCGTGCCTTGGGAGGATTGGATAGCAAACTACAACGACTACGTCGAAGAAGATGCTTGGATGGTGCCGTTTTGGTGGGACCGCTTGTTGGATGACCCGCAATTCCGAACCCTAGTAAAGAACCGGTGGTCAACCTATCGAAGTGGTCCTCTTTCTGATGCGACCATTTTTGGGCTCGTCAATGACACTGAAGACAGACTTTTAAGCACTGGGGCGGCTGAGCGCAACTATGACCTCTGGCGGGCTGAAAATCGCACCATAGACTTCGAAGGAGAGGTAGATTTCTTGCGCTATTACCTCGAGCAACGCCTTGCTTGGATGGACGGAGAGATTTCAAGCTGGTAAAGCAAGAGGTATTCGAAAGAAGTCCACTATTTTGCAGGCTCAAATTAGTGGGCGTTGTACAACACATTTTTATATATCGGACCGGGGCTTGGCGTAGGCGCAGCAGTGTTGATTGTGCTCATACTTCTGCTCATTGTGTTTTCCTTTGGCTACCGCCTCTGGTACAGCCTAGTGAAGGCACCGAAACTTATTGCGAAACCTTCGGAATCGTCCAATTCTAAGAGCTCTTTTTCGTGGGAGTTTTATGCCACAGTTTTTGCGGCCCTGTTAATCATTACCACGTTCAACCCTTCGTGGTTGGGAGCGGAAAGCAGTGGTAAATACAATACTGCGCTTCAAGGCATGCCTTTGTGGGTGAGTATAGTTATCGGAGCTCTAGTCCTAGGTTCTCTTGCACTCATAGTTCGAAATAGACGTAAATCAAATGCTGCAGAGGCGAACGAAACAAGGGTTGCTAGCTTCTCTTTTACGCCATTGAATGTCTTTTTAATCTGTGCATTGGTTGCCCGAGCCGCAGTGATCGCGTTAAATGAACCATTGAGCGATTCCATGTTGGTTTTACAAGGAAACAGCGTTGCTGCTTTCTGCTTCGTCGCTTTGGCTGGCCTTCTATTGGGTCAAGCCGTGTTGTGGATGAAGGATCTGTTCTTCGAAACAGCGACTTCGAGCGTTCGTCTTTTGAACGTTCTCTTTGCCCCAAGCGAGGACCCAGAAAAAATTAGCGCCATGAATGCCGCTTCAAGCAAAACCACCGGAGTTCTAGCTCGATTGGTGGCAAGTCTTGTTGTCGTCGTAATTACGGTCTTTGGTTTGGGCTGGGAACTGCCATATTGGTTGCTCGGTAACGAGTTTTCTACGAATTGGACCCTTATACTTCTTAGTGTAGGGTCGATCGTACCCTTCTTCTTTACCAAGGATAACGGCAGCGCCTATTCCGATCTCTCACAGCTATTTCATCGCTTGGTCTTGGACAATTACTTCTTGGGTAAAAAGCTTTTAGGGTTACAGATTAAAGGCGTTGACGCGCAATTAGGAGGTGAAGGCAAATACACCAGAGTGCTCGTTACAGGGCTTGCTCGAGCAGGGACCACTGCATTGACAAAATCTCTTGCCGAGCGCGGCTCGTTCGCCTCGTTAGACTATAGCAATATGCCGGTGCTGCTTGCACCTCGACTGTGGAGCAAAATATACAAGCCGAAAGCTACAGAGGATAGAGAACGCGCCCATGGCGATGGCATCAAGGTTGGTCTAGCAAGTGTTGAAGCATTGGAAGAATACTTTTTCAAGGTCTTAAAGAACGATGCTTATATCAAAGAAGATGGGCTCTATGAACACGCGCTTTCTTCTGAAGAAAATGCATTGTACCGCAGGTACCAAAACAGTATTGCCGGCACTGGTATTTATTTGGCCAAGAACAACAACGCTATACTGCGATTGCCTTCGTTGGTTGAGCACAACTCCGATTTAGCCGTTTTTCTTTTGGTAAGAAGTCCGCTCCAACATGCCTACAGTCTGATGAAGCAACACGAACAGTTCTCCGCCCAACAGGAAGGGGATCCATTCATCAAGGAGTATATGGACTGGCTGGGCCACCACGAATTTGGTATCGGGCAAAGACCTTTTATACTCGATGGAAAGGGCCATCATGAGGGGAATACTAGCGACATCAATTATTGGCTTGAACGTTGGGTCAATTACTACGAAAACGTACCTCAATCTGATCAAATCACGGTCTTGAGCTACGAAGACTTTCTGGCGGATCCGGAAGGAATGCTTGCGCGTATTGAAGGAGTACTTGGCCGCTCTATAGACACCTCCTCATTGTCTAAATTCGAGAAAAAGCCCCAGGTAGTCGAGGGTGCCAACCCAGAATTATTAGGACGCGCAGAGGCGCTTTATACAAGGCTCATCGGCTAACACTGCTTTTTTTGTTGGGGTAATTAGGACATGAAGAATTGTTCTTATTTTGATGGTCCAATTACACACTGAAGACATGGCATTATCTTATTTCGATCACGAGGGGTTTAATATCCTATCACCAGCGCTCAAAGAGCACCTCACAAATCTTGGGAAAGTAGTGGAGTATGACAAGGGCGATCTTGTCCTTGATTACGGTCTCCATGCGGACTTTATGCCCATTATACTTGAGGGTAGTGCTCGCGTGATGCGAATTGCTGACGACGATCCAAGTAAAGAGTTGCTGTTGTACTTTTTGACCCCGGGAGAAATCTGCCCGTGTGCCGCCTTTTCCCAATTGCCCAACGGCAATATGCCCATCACTGTAGAAGCCGAATCACCGGCGAAGATCTTGCATATTCCCCTGGTTGAATTGACCCCCATTACGGAAGCTTTCAGCGAATGGCGCATCTATGAATTAGGGAATTTCCGCCGCAGGTTTGAAGAGCTGCTGAGCTTGGTCGATAATGCGATTTTCAATCAACTCGAAGCACGTTTGCTGGCGTACATCGAAAAACGCTGTCTGCTCAATAACCGCAGAGGAGTATCGCTTTCAAAAGTAAAAATGGCCTCAGAGCTGGGCACCTCAAGAGAGGTTGTCAGCCGATTGCTCAAGAACCTTGAACATAAGGGCGTGCTCACCCAAGACAAAGAGGGTGTTCACCTTCTTGGCTAATCCGCCTTATTCAATCAACAGACGTTCGTTGTAAACGTTAGAGCCCACCTGAATTTTCAGCACGTATGCGCCGGACGGCAAGTGATGAAGGTCAAGTTCTTCAATGCCGTACAACGCCGCGCTAAATGCGCCACGGTATACTGATCTGCCCGTGATATCGTAAAGTTCATAGTGTACTTCTGTGCCTTCTGCAACATCCACGAGAAGCTCCACGCGTCCACTTGTTGGGTTTGGATATACTGCCACATTACTTGGTGCCAATTCAAGTTCCTCATCACCAATAAAGGCCGCTTTGTTAAGCTTGACATCCGTATACACGTGCCACTCACCCGGTTGGTAGGTTAATGGTGCCGTTGCGTTGGTCACCACGATACTGTCGCCAGTGAAGTAGTCGTACCACGTACCTGTGTGCTGGAAGTTAGGATACACATCGCCAGAGTTTACTCGGAAATTCCCCACTACAGTTGCATTGGTGTCGGTAACTGAAAGGTTGATGCGCTTCGCACCGCCGTTGAGTGCGTAGGTGAAGTTGTTCGTGTTAAAGACGCCATACTTTCTGCGCATATCTATAAGCGCCGCTGTGTAGAAATAGACTTTCTGGCGGTGCTGATTTTCGTAGTAGCTCCATAAAATTGGCTTTTCACAAATACGACAAGGGTTGTTGATAGAGATGTCATAAGCCAATTCTTCAAACATGTACATCATCTTCGGACCCGGAATGGTGTACAAGAACGCATGGGTCAAAATCTTGCGATCTGCCAGGGTGGCCAACGTCTTGGTGTCGTAGTTACCGCTGGAATTCCCGTAGGTCTTCACCTTGTATGCTGCACGTTCTTCGTCGTGGCTTTCCGTGTAGGTAATCAGGTGCTTGTCGTTCCAACCGCGCTCCTTGTAGATACCCCACTTAAAGTCGCTGTTATTGGTGTATCCCATAGCGGCTTCGTAGTACTGGTGGGCGGCGTTGCCCCAAAGCATCATACCGTAGTCGCTCAGCTCCTTCTCTTCGTTGTTCGGCCCCCAGTGCTCTAGGATGACGTAAAAGTCTTGGTCGATATTCCATAGGGTGTCAGCCATGCGCTTCAATGCCGCAATTCTTGAAGACGAATAATTGTCCGCATTTGAATTGTTGGTGAAGCCTTTGGTGAAATCGAATCGGATACCGTCAATCTTAAATTCCTCAATCCAGTACGTATTGATGCGGTCCATGTAATTGCGGGTCGGCTGTACGAAATGATCAAAGTCGTTCCCCCAACAGTTTGGCGGGTGTGGACAATTTTGGTTCATGTACGGATTGTTTGCTGCCGGTCGGTTGTTCACACCGTCCCACCACATCTGCGCGATAGGATTCTGCCCGTAGGCATGGTTAAACACTTGATCTGTAATCACAGCAATGCCTCTAGAGTGACAGCTGTCCACGAACTCTTTGAACTTATCAGGCGTACCGTAGTACTTATCTACAGCCATGTGGAACGAAGGGTTGTAGCCCCACGAAGAGTTGCCTTCAAACTCAGAGTTTGGCATCAATTCAATGGCGTTCACACCCAAACGCGCAATGTAGTCCAGGGTATCAATTACCGTCTGGTAGTTGCGGGTAGTCACAAAGTCGCGAATGAGCAATTCGTAGATGACCAACTCCTCTTGCGGCGGTGCTTGGAAGTTGGTATTCTTCCATTGGTAGGGCGTCTTCGCGGTTTCATACAAGGATACGTTACCGGTAGTTTTTCCTGCCGGATAAGCCGGTAAGTTGGGGTAGGTAGACGAAGAAATGTACCCGTCGTTCCAAGGGTCCAAGATTAAGGTCGAGAAAGGATCCGCCACGAGAAGTTGTCCGTCAATTAGGTACTGGTAGGTAAATGGTTGGCCTGCTGGCACAGTGAGCTCCTTAAACCACCAAGCGCCCCCCGGCGTTCTGGTCATTGCGTTTTCAGGCTCTGGCAAATAGTCGTTCACAGAAGTGAGCACATACACACGGCTCTTACCCGGTGCGTACAGCTTAAAAAATACAGTCGTATCGTTCAGCTCATTAAGCCCCATCTCCATGCCACCCGGTAGGGTTGCGACTTGTAGCGGCGGTTCTACCGCGTATTGAATGGTGTCGTAAACCGTTGTTGAGCTGTCGGTTGCTTCGAGAATAACGGTATGCATGCCCGGCACTGTGTCACTTAGATAGAATGTTTCTTGCTTCGAGGAATCCTGGAAGACCAAGGTGCCGTTGTCATAGACTTTTAAATCACAAAAACGTGAAGCGGCCACGACGGTCTCTAGAGAATCTGTAGGAGAAATCAAGAGCGTGCTTTCGGGCTTCATGAATTGAGCGATAAGCCCAGCATTGGCTGGATAAATGTCGTAGTAGATGTCCGAACCGTCTGCTGCGCGACCTACCACCGTTCCGTTGGCGTTACGGAATACAAAGGCTAGTTTTTGAACGGTTACGTTGCTGCCAAAACCGTAATACGTTGGGATGTGGTATTCTAACTTGTGTAGGTTGTTTCCTAGAGACGTCATCAAAACGTTGGGATCTGCTGTACCCCAGTTTCCTTGAACGTGCTTCCAATCTGTCGGCGTTGTACTTGCGTTGGTTATCAAACCGGCATGCGCATACACCGGTGTGTAGCCCGTCAACGCACCATTTCCTTCCGTCGCGTCGTAGATGACCGTAATGGTATCGTTCTGTGACGGGAATGCAGGAGTAATATTCAGGATCTGTCCTTGGACAAGGAAGGACATCGCAGTAAAGGCTATAATGGCTAGAGCTCTCATCTCAACTTTTTGTTTCAGTAGTCGTTTCAACATTGGCTATAAAGTTACGGCATCTTTGTAAGTGCTACCCCCCGACTTATGACCGGGACTTTCCTTTATTTATCCTTAATGGGTAGGTCGGTTATGCAGTCCTATGCCTTAAAAATCAATAGCGTGATTGCCAATATCTATAAGAAGGCCTTGAGTCAATACATAGAAGCTATTACATTTGAAGCAAAATAAAGACCTATGAAAATCCCCTTTATCAAGCACTTGGTTGACTTTGTAGAGAAGAACGATGTGGATTACATCCACGAAACCATCGAGGTTTTAGAATCTCTGGCAGATGTGCCGACGTTGAAAGACGAGGAAATGGAAGTCATTGGCGAATTGATCTCTAACCTTTACGGAGCGGTAGAGGTACAGAAAGAAATCGCACAGGGCACCGCCAAAAAAGATGCTTTAAATGGATTTATGAAGCGTGTTTTGGGATCAATTAACTAACTTAACTGGACCAAAAAACATACTTCATGATTACCACGACCACCTCCACTGTTCCAGGGAAAGAAATTTCTGAAATCCTAGGCATTGCTCGCGGCTCCACCGTTCGCGCTAGAAACATTGGCCGAGATATTTTTGCGGGCCTAAAGAACATCGTCGGCGGCGAAATAGAGGAATACACGAAGCTTCAAGCCCAAAGTCGTGAACAGGCCATGCAAAGAATGCTGCAAGACGCCGAGCGACTAGGGGCGGATGCGGTGATAAATGTTCGTTTTGGCACGTCCATGGTGATGCAAGGCGCAGCTGAAATGCTCGCCTACGGTACTGCGGTAAAACTTAAATAATGCCCGCGGCATTGCTAATAAATATAGCTGTGTGGGCCTTTATCCTTATCGCTTGTATTGTTTTGGGCATACGTGCCTACAACAAGCGCAGTCAAGAAGATTTCGAAAAGCGGGATAATTAGATTACCTCGAAATAACCAACTCCTTCATCAAGAACTTACCATCGGTGCTAAACTTGAGGAGGTAAGGACCCGACGGTAAAGCCGATACGTTCACTTTAGAGTCTTCTAGCCTACCCGTTAGTATCGTTGATCCTACTAGGTTTATGACTTCGTATTGCACGCCATCATTCAATCCCTTAACCTCTATCTCGTATGCAGAAGGATTGGGGTATATAGAAACGTCGTTCGCCAAATCCTCCAATGAAAGTCCATTAACATCAACGGTTAGCGAATCTCGGCTCACAGATAATATGAAATTTGACCCGTCTTTGAGTTTAACAGCCTCCGCCAACAAAAATCCTGGACCGTTAGATGTTGCTCCCCACTCAACTTGAATGGAGTCGAATTGACCTGCTGTAATCGTACCATTTGTGCATATCCAAGAAATAGAATCGTAGAATTGTCCGTTTACCACATAATAGTCTCTAGGCGATCCCACATAAACATACCCTGTATCTCCCACCAGACCGATGTCCGGAATAGGAATATTGAGCAGAACAGTATCTATTAAAGGCTCGCCACAATCCCCGCGGTTTGCGAAGTTGCCCTGTTGCGTAAAATAGACCTTCCATACCCCCGGCAGGTTTATAGAGTCTGTACGTAAAAACAGTTCACTGTTTGAGCCTGAATAGTGGATACCGCTAATCCCAGATGTATCGCCATTTGGACTAACAAGACAAACGATGTTTGAGTCAAGACTGTGTGAAGTGATGCTTATGTTTTCCTTGAGGTTGACATACACGCTGTCTGAATACAATGTCGACGACGCATAATTTGCACTTATACCGTACATGCTAGGCGTGTAGTTGTCGGTAAAATCTAACATAATCTCCCTATTGGTAACGCCCATAATTTTAGGAACATTATTCGTGTCTTTTGCCCATTCAATAATTCGAACCGTGAGTAGGTTAAACTGTGCTGAGTCGTTTTTAACCATCAATACCCTATTGTTTGCATCAAGGGTATATTCTCCGCCTGGACCTAAAGGAGTAGCGTTCGTATACCCGTTAGTTGTATCGTAGTCGATATTGTACATGTTGAAGAAATACTGACTCATCGACCCCTTCTTACTTGGTATTATTGAAAATGAAAGGCTGTCGCCATCAGGGTCGGGTGAACATATCTCTATAGGAGTCGGTGTATTTATTGGAGCACTGTAATATTCTCCCGAGTATTGTGGGCTATTGTTGTACGCTCTAACGCCTGAACGACCCGTTAGAATAATCGCCCTTACGTACTGATTTGGAACCCCTCCTGTTGTGTCTATATTTGCTATATACGGCACCCTACAGCACCAATTGTGAATAAACTCGTATTGAGAATACGGATCTAAATCTATGGTCTGCTTCCAACGCATTCTATTGTAGTTGTAATCATCATTACACTTCGATTGTTTCCCTACCTGAAGCACGGAGGTCATGGAAACTTGGGGATAAGGAGCGACTTGGCTCACTTTTCTGTAACGGCCAAAAGAGGTAGACGTTGAGCCCGCCCAACTTGAGTCTGAAGAATAATTGAAATACACATCGTATTTAACTGTTCCGTCCGTATTTAGACCAACATATTCGAAAGAAAACGCTCCACCGAGATCAACTTGGAGTTGCGCGGAACATACATGAGAAAAGGAAAGGAGTACAACTGAAAATAATAGCTTCTTCATAATTGCACTTTTAAGTAGAGAAAAGTTACACCTTATGAAAGCGTTACTTGTTTCATTTTGACCCTAATGTGTTAATAATAAGATATTTGGACTTTACCTAAATGTAAGGCACCAAATAATAGAAATCGGAATCCCCCTCTTAGGAAAGCTGCTGAATACGGTCGCACATGTACCGAATAACATCGGGGTCGTGAGAGATGAAAATCATACTCAGGCCCCGATTCTTTTTGATACCGTTTAGAAGATTAAGCACCTGTGCTTGAACGCTCACGTCTAAGGCGCTGACACTTTCATCACATATCAACACTGTTGGATCTGCCGCCAAGGCTCTTGCAATGCCGATGCGCTGGCGCTGGCCGCCAGAGAAGTCCTTGGGCTTTTTGCTGAGGTCGGAAGGGCGCAAGCCGACTTCTTGCAATAAAGCAGATGCCTTTTCCTTGCGCCCCGCAGCGGAGAGCTCTGGCGCGTGGTGGGAAAGAACTTGGTCAAGAATGCGACCTATGGTATGGCTTCGGTTCAAGGCGGATGAGGGGTCTTGGAAAATGAATTGGACCCGGCCTTCATTGCCTTCAAAATTTCGGATGGAAAAGCTCGATGGAACGAGGTCTACTACTGCCCTTCCAATACTGCTCTTACCGCTTCCTGAAGGGCCTATGAGGCCTAGTGTTTCTCCAGCATTGAGCGTAACATTAAGGTCTTGTACGACCCATTTTGTCGATTTCTTCCAGCCTTTGCGCATCGTATACCCGATGTTAAGACCTTCAATATGTAAGGCCTTAGAATCCGTCTTTGGAACAGCGAGCTCGGTCGCTTTTGGGGCGCCGTCGCCGTCAAGAAAATCGGATAAAACAGGCAGTGGATACGGACGACCGCTCTTAGGAGGACGACACGCCAGTAGGCCCTTGGTATAGGGATGCTTGGGCGCATTGAATACTTCTTTTGCAGCGCCCTGCTCGACCGTTTTGCCTTTGTACAAGACGACGACACGATCGGAGAATTCGGCGACGACCTCAAGATCGTGGGAGATAAACCAAAGTGCACAACCTTTGTCTTTGACCAAGGTGCTCAGCAGTTCGAGAACGGTAGCTTCCACCTCCTTGTCTAAGGCTGTGGTGGGTTCGTCGGCAATAATGAGTTTGGGCTCCAAAAGCATCGCCATGGCAATAACCACGCGCTGGCGCTGGCCGCCGCTCATCTCGTGCGGGTATTTCTTAGCGCTTGCCTCGGGATCAGGGATGCTGACCTCTTCCAGTGCGCTCAGGATTTTGACCTTCCGCTCCTTAACGGACAGATTAGTATGTATTTCCAACACCTCTTCTAGCTGCTTTCCAATGCGCATGGACGGGTGCAAGGCGGTCATCGGATCTTGGAAAATCATCGCGATTTCTTTGCCGCGTAAGGATTGCCAATCGGACTGAGACAGCTTTGAAATACTACTGCCAAGGACCTCAGCATGGGTGCTGGTTATAGAGGCTTTAGGGCTCAGTAAGCCCATGCTCATTAAGGCACTGACCGATTTTCCCGAGCCGCTCTCGCCAACAACTGAAACAATCTCCCCTTCCTCGATTTTTAAGTTAAAATCGCTAAGTACCTCGGTCGTGCCGAAGGAGATGTTTAAGCCTTGTATGTTGACCAGCGGTGAAGGCATAGAAGCGTTTTAGTTTGCTTGCCAGCGTTCGGCCTGTTTGATGAGTTCGCGGCCTATTGACCTGAAATCACTCTCGTAGCGATTGCCTGCTAACTCCCCGACTCGCATGATGACCATGTCGTAATCCGGCAAGATGATGATCAGCTGGCCGCCAAGGCCGCGGAACGAATAATTACGTGCTTCAACGTCTGGATAGATCCAAAAGCTGTGGCCGTAGTAGGGGCTCTTGTAGCCTACTTGGGCTTCCGCGATAAAGGCAGAGTCTATCACTGAATTTGAATCAATGTATCCGTGGTTGTTTACGAGCATACCAAGCTTGGCAAAGTCGCGCACAGCAGCATTCAAACAGCAATACCCGAGCTCGAAACCACCGGCGCGGTCGAGGTGCCAGGTCGTTGGCACTTCAAAACCCACCTTGGCAAAAAGCTCGCGGTTGGCGAACGAAGAAACGCTCTCCCCAATAGCGCGTGAAAGCGCAATAGTGAGCAGTTGGGTACAGGCACTTTGGTACTCCCATTGTGTGCCTGTTTCGAACTTCCCTGGAGGGATGCTTAACGCAGTAGCCACCACATCATCGCTATAGTAGAGCTTGGCTGTTTTGTTGAATGGGTCCTTGTAGTTCTCGTCAAACTGAAGACCGGCGGTCATCGTACTGAGGTGGCGCAGTGTAGGTGTAGTGACGCCTTCCGGGATTTCATATTCCGGGATGTAATCGGTCACTGGGTCGTCCCATGAACCAATGTAGCCGTCTTGAACGGCGATCTGCGTAAGTAAGGTAATGACCGATTTTGCCGTCGAAAAACTGTTCGAAACAGCTGCGGTATCGTGCTGGTCCCAGTATTCTTCGTAAACAATCTCGTCGTTTTGAAGTACCAACATTCCTTTGGTGCCTACGCGTTCTAGAGGCCCTCTAAGCTCATCGTCGATGGACAATGAAACGGAATCGGACACCGCTAATTTTTTGGGCAGTACAACTGGGATTTCGCGTTGGTCGAAGTACTCACGGTCGTACAGATGGGCAGATGTATAGCCTTTTAGGTACGTGTTCTTTACACCCTTAATCAGGTATTCGTAGGGAGATAATTTTCCCGCTACGAGGAGTACAACAATGACAGCAACGATTCTTTTTAAGATCTTCATTTAAAGGGGTGTCTAGTGGGTATAAATTGGCAGTCAAACTG
>JACESW010000080.1 GCA_013911625.1 Cryomorphaceae bacterium
ATACACATACGCACTGGCTGTCGTTGATGCGATCGGCAAGGGCATTTGACGAGAACCCAGCAAATACTACAGAGTGTACGGCACCGATTCTAGCACACGCCAAGACTCCAATAGTCAGCTCAGGTACCATAGGCATGTATACCGCAACGCGGTCACCCTTTTTTACACCTTTTGCTTTCAATACATTGGCAAAGCGACACACCTCAGCATGCAGTTCTTTGAAGGTCATTCGGACCTCTTGTTCTTTCGGGTCATTGGGCTCCCAAATGAGTGCAATATCACCTCCTCTTTCTTCGAGATGACGGTCCAAACAGTTTTCGGTAATGTTTAAAACACCGCCCAGGAACCACTTCACGTTTGGAGTATTGAACTCCCATTCTAGTGTTTTATCCCACGGCTTTTGCCAAGTGAACTCACCTGCGATTTCCGCCCAGAATTCAGAAGGGTTATCTATTGAGGCTTGGTAAACTTCTTCGTATTTGTCGAAGCTATTTATGAAGTAGTGGCTCATAACTCATTGATCTGTATGGCCAAGAAGATACGATATGGAAGAAATTTAAAACTGCTCGAGTTGCGGTTTTTTCTGGTTTTTCCATTTAATCACCATGAACTTATCACCTACTTCGGTGATAATCATACCGTGCCCGTTTAAATTGTCTGGGTGTGAAGTGAATTCTGATAATTCATCATGGTTGAGAAGTTGATAACTCGGTCTTAAATTTTCTCTAGTAAGAGGACGCTTTATCCCATGAGATTTCACCCAATTCATGACACTAACGTGGGATACCCCAAGAATTCTTTCGATTTCACGAAAACTTACTCCTTCTACGTAAAGTTGAAGTGCTTTGATGACATAATAATTATCAATGCGTTTACCGAGCTTCTGTACGGTAAAGTAATAATTACAGTCCTTGCACTTATAGCGTTGACGTCCTTTGATTATACCACTCTTCACATAACTGTTACTGTGGCATTTAGGACAATGTTTATTTTCTGACATTGTTCGTTGGCGGTGTATAGGTATTTCACAAGGAACGCCTTTTGACAAGTTGTTTTAGGTTTCCCTTGTTCTTTAAAGTTAACTATTTCTAATTAACTGATAATGAAGTAGTCAAAATAAATTTGAACACACATTTGTTGAAGCATTTAATACCTTGTATGTCGTCTAAACAAGCCCATCGAAGGATGTGGATTATCGAATTCGTTCAGGCAAAATGGCAGTTTAAGAACCTCTATTCGCGGTAGTAAAGCCAACGCTACTGCACCGTAAAATGTATACCAAATCTCAGATGCTACTTCTGTTCACTAATGATATGACCAATCTCCGTCATGGTATTAATGAACTCCTGTGTACGCTTTTCGCCAATCCTATGCACTATGCTCTGGTTAAAATCTAGGACCACCCGTCGTGCGATGTTTCGTTTCGATATGCCCGCGTCAGTTAGTCGAATAACTACAGATCTTTTATCGTTGGGATCAGAAACCTTGTGGATTAGGCCCTGAGCTTCCATAGACTTTAATACCCGGCTTAATGAGGTGCTCTCCATGCCCATTTTTGGTCCTAAAGCAGTGGAGCGAATACCGTCTTTAATATCGATGTTTAAAAGAGCCATGCCGACGGATGTCGTAAGTCCCTGTGCCGACACCAGTTCGTTGTACATCTTGGAAATCTGAATCCAAGTTTTGCGAATGTGGAAATCAAAGGTTTTTTCGGGCTTCATACCCCGAATATACACATTAACCCTATGCACGCATAGGAAATTAGTAGCCTAGGTTGCGAACGATTTGTGGAACAATAAAGAATCGGATGTCTTTATCAAACTCTGCATACGCAGCTTGCTTCGCAGCTGCTGGATTGGCACTTATTCCGAATTTCATCAGTCGCTGACTAGACCATAGCACTGTGTTACTCGCACTTTTAAGCACAAAGCTACCAGAGATGATGTACTTGGTTCGGTCACCTAGGTTTCGTTCAGTGGTTTCGTTTCCGTCAAATTCTAGAATCAAAGGCGCCTCATTACTCGTGTTAAAAGTGCTTGAAATAGATGCTGAAATAGCATTTTGTAGTCCGCGGGGAGCTGCTACCTGTAAAATCGTGTTCTGAAAGAATAAACTCTCACTAATTTTCCAGTTACTCGCTGCCTCCAACCAAAGGTGGACTAGTGGACTGCTTTGTGGAAGCAGGCGTTTAAAATCTATAGGACATTCAAGTATTATGGCATTTTCGCGTCCTGTGTGTTCACAAAGTATAGAGCCCATTGCGCTGTTAAAACTAAAATTTCCTGAGCTCGAGGTTAATTTAATTGCTGTATTCAATCCCTCCTCGCTGAGCCTAAGCACGGCTGAGAATTGATCCGGCAACCCGAGGTAATTTGTAGTTTCTGGCAGCAGAATATTCCCTGTGACATCGCTTTCAATGCTTCTCAAGCCGTTGATAAGCTTCGCATTTAGTTCAATCTTGTATTTCGGATCTTTAAGTAGTTGTCGGTCAAATGCTTTTTGAAGCGCATCTGCTAAGGCTTGAAAACGCGCACCGGCAGGTCTTTCGGAATCACCGGTAATCTCAAGTTTACCGTCAATATAAGCCATGGCGATAGCGTCATTCTTGGCTTTTACTTCTAGAAATTGAGGCAAGTCCAGCTTGTAGAGAACGTAGTATCGAAGTTCATCAGAGTAGGTATCAACGAGTTCATACCCTTCCAACTTAATATGACTGGTGGTCAAGGTTTGAGAACTGAACGACGACGAAAAGCCGCCGATATCTTCTTTTTGAAGTAAACGACTTTCATCAAACACCTGGCTCTCCACCTCACCGGCTAAATCTGCCAATGCATTAGAACGGGCGGCTTGCTGATAGGCAGTATTTGGGTTTATATATGACATACCTACTCCATAAACATAGGTGCGGCGTGCATCGATAGGTTTAGCACTAATCCATCCAGGTACAGTCGATTTTTGCGTCCCACAACTCCATAATAATAGGCCGCTTAGTGCGAGTAGAAGCAGTTTTCTCATGGCCTCAAATCTAAGGTTTGTACATGCTTAGCACTGTTCTGTGCAAAGTAGTTAATGGCACCCTTACGCATAGTCGCAGGACTTTTTACACTTTTAGATGCTTTCCGGAGTCGAGCGAGTTCTTTGCGCTTGAATTCAGCGATTTCAGGGCGGTCTGAATAATGGTCACGGCCTTGGTATTTCCAGTAGCCTGGAAAGAGCTGGTCGTTGTTGTAGTTGATGTAATGTGCCTTGTCTTCGTCGTCAAATTCAAAACTATTGACACTCAAAATTTTAGAAGTGGCCCGATCTGTTAATACAAGTTCTGCAATGTAATGCACGCGATTTTCTTTCCAGTATTCGCGGTAAGTCACCTTTCTATACTTGGCTGTCATTACAGTTTCGCCCTCTTTATTTTTGGTCTTCACATAGAATCGTTCAAATCCTTTCTTAGTTTCCGATTCCAATTCACCTTCAATCTCATCAGCAACATTTACCACCACTTTCAAATAGGCATTTGCAGATAAAAGCTCTTGCGTCAAAGCTCCATCAGAAGTCGTTCCTTGAACAATGGCCTCTTGTTCCTCTTGGATGAGGTCGAAATTCGTACGGTCCACGAGCTCTAAAAATGGGTCGCCCAATCGGTACAACTCGCTAATTAATCTTGATTGTACTGCTGCACTTATGGTCGCTTCTTTACCTGTGAGGTTTGGATCACTCACAATACCTATTCGATACATGCCTCGATCTAGGGCTTCGTCCATCAAAAGCTTCAGCTCGTTTTGATCAGGATACTTTTTAAACATCGGCTGAAGTCGGTAATAGGCTTCTTTGTATTTGCCCATTTCAAATTCTTGTAATGCTGCAGTGTACACGGGTTCTACCTCACTGAACCTTAAAAGGCTTTTAACGTCTTTATACTTTGGGTCCAATTCATTTAATTCTCGCAATCGCTTTTGTGCCTGCTCATAATCTTTCGCACGAATCAACCCATGCGAACGTTCATACACTCCCGCCATATAGCGACTTCGCTGCTCCAAATAATCGCGAGTATAAAACCCTTCGTAGCGACTTACGCTGATATAGGGCTTTATGTAATTGGTCCATTTCTCTGCCTCTAAAAATTTGTAGACTGAAAGAGAATCATTGCCGTCAGCAAATCTGTAATTTGTGTAGAGCTCTTCTAAAAGTGCCGTACCGTAGGTATTCATTGCCGCTAAATACTTCGCTTTATTTGGCTTGCGGTCGAGTGCAAATTTATATTCAGTAACAGCGCGCTTGAGCGATCGGGCCTCTGCAAACCGGTTTCCCTGCTTGTAGTGATAGCGTGCTCCGTGGCAACTTGCCAACAACAATGCGGAAAACAGCAGAAGTATACTTTTTTTCATAGAGTCCATCTTATATTGTGCAGAACAAAAGCCGTGCCCAAGGCCATAAAGTTAGGTCTTGCTATTATTTTTGACACCATGAATAACCCGATTGTATTACTATCCCCTTCAAAAGGGATGGGAACCTTTCCTTCAAACGCCCCCTATGTGGGCTCTGCACCCGTCCCTTTCAAGGCAGAGACAGCAGCCATCGTAGCGGCTGTTCAAGGGTTGAGTGAGGCGGAGCAGAAAACGCTGTTCAAGGTGAGCGATTCATTATTTACCGCGGTCCAGAGCATTTGGTCCTTGGATAAAAAGCAATACATCGACCCTTCGCAGGGTTTGCCGGGCTTATTTGCATATACCGGAGAAGCCTTTAAGAGCTTTGATGCATATTCACTGGGTCCAAACGCTTTGCAGCGTGCGAAGAATTCCTTGGCAATAATCAGTGGGTTATATGGTGTGGTCAATGGAGATATGAATATTGTACCCTACCGCCTTGAGATGCAAAGCAGATTGAGTGTGGGTGATTACAAGAATTTATATGCGTTATGGAAACCGCTGCTCACTAAATGGCTCAACAAGCAAGAGGCGGGTTTTGCTGTAAATTTATGCAGTACGGAATATGCTAAGGCCTTCGATTGGAAATCGGTAACCGTGCCAACCATTCATGTCGATTTTAAGCAAATGAAAAACGGAGAGCAGAAGTCCATATCCGCTTTTTCGAAGCAAGCAAGAGGATTAATGGCCCGATGGATATTTAAAGAGAATATTCAAACTATTTTTGGGTTAGCGTCGTTTGATTTGGACGGCTACAGGCTATATAGTCACGAGGGTGATCACATGGTCTTTTTAAGAGAAGGATAAAACAAGATTGAATGAAAAATAAAGTACTCATTGCGGCGGTATTCGCACTATTCGCATTTTCCGCACAGGCTCAACGCCCAACATCTTTCCTAGAGCTAGGCGGTTACGGCATGTCTCAGAACTATTTGGGAGATGTAAATGGGAATTCTTTGAGCGCCTTTACGCAAGAGGCAAAATTTGGTGCCGGTGCCCAACTGAAATACAACTTTAGCAGTTTGCTGAGTGTAGGCGCAGATGTGAATTTTGGTAGCGTGTACAGTCACGATAATCTTCACGGCAATGAAACAAGAGATTACGTTGTAGATACCGAGCTGCTTCAAATGGGTGTATTCACAAACATCCATTTCATTCCATTTGGTAAGTATAATCTTCGCCATTCACACACGCCTTTCCTGCACGCAGGTGTTAATGCGGTAACCTACCAGCCTAACTTAAATACCAACGCTCAATATCCAGAGGAGATTGAATTGTATCCCGGTACGGGTCATACTGTTGGTTATACCTTGGGCTTTGGATGGAGAATTCGCCGATCATTAAAGTCGTTTTACAACTTTGGTATTTACTACAACGGATTTGCGGCATCGAACATTGAAGGATTTAACTACACCGCAGAATACCTCGAGGCAAATACTGATGTGAGAAATACCATGGACGGGTGTTTGACGTTAAAGCTCGGTATGAGTCTTGGATTCTTCGAGCAGTAGATTTCGGCACAGCCTTTGAACCATATAAAGGGCCCTCGAGAGAGTGGCCTTTTTTTAACTTATAAATGACACCTTGACCGCATTTTTAGTGCGGCCGGGAAGATGTTGCACAGAATTATGGACAGTTTGTCACTTAGCGATATAATTAACGAAAGCACGGAATTTATTCCGTTGATGACTTCAGACGATGAGGTAGAGATTAATTCTACGGATTTACCCGAAGAACTTGCTATTCTCCCATTGAGAAACACCGTCATCTTTCCTGGGGTTGTGGCGCCTATTACTGCGGGTCGTGATAAGAGCTTACGCCTTATTCGCAGCATTACCG
>JACESW010000081.1 GCA_013911625.1 Cryomorphaceae bacterium
CGTAGGATGTTGATGCGGTAAGACCTGTAACTACGAATGGGTTGGTCAATGCAGATAGCCTCGTCCCTGTACCTGGAGTAAATCCTGGTGCACCGTATTCTACCTCCCAAGAAGAAGAGCCACCTGTGGTCCAAGACAATTGTGCTTGGGCACTCATGGTCCAGTCCACCGCAAGGTTGGTCGGCTGGAAACATGTTGGCGCAGGATAATGGTTAACAATGATTTGGTAGGTACTGTCTGTAATCTTAGCGGAGTTAGTATCACAAGCTGCTGTGAACGCTTGACGTAGCGGATGCAACTTAAATACCAAGAAGGTATCCGTTACAGCTCCATTAAATTCATTAATGGTTCTTGATACGGATTCTGTCGTCCCGTTCGTACCTGAAGTTCCGTAAGTCAGACCAGTTTCTTTAGAGCTTTCGCTGACAAACTCGACGTAGGTCCCTACATCATTAGGAGCTACACCACCAAAACCACCGCCTTGGGTTTGAACCTCATACTTTAACTCAATGGAAGAAATCCAGTGTCCGGAAGGAATGGAGATCCCCATGGTATCAGCACAAGAGGACTGAGAATTAATATTGACGGGAAATACCGCTTGAACTCCTAGTGTACCTCGAGTATAGGTTAGGGTATCACTACTAATTTGGGCATTCGCAGAGAATGCAAATAGTACTGCAGCAGCACTGAGAAGTAATCGTTTCATTGACGTTTTGTTGACCTTACGAATATAAGCATTGGCTCTATGTAGACAATTGCAAATATTCGAGGTTTAACGCCGTTCAATCATTCATTTATTAAATCTCAGCATCAAAGTTCTTTTTGAGGTGTTTTCTGTAATCCTCAATGCTGTTTTTCATGTCTTTTCTCAGCAAGAAAATTCCAATCAAATTCGGTAGTGTCATTAGCGCAATCGCAATACCAGCAAAGGTCCAGACGATTGTCGTATCGATGATGGCAGCCAAGAAGAACCCGAGGACATAAACGATGCGGTAATAGTTCACATATTTTACACCAAACAAATAGGTCACACTTCTACCCCCGTAATAGCTCCAAGAAATTGCGGTTGAAAAGGCAAATAGTAGCAAACCTATGGCCACGATGTACTGGCCAAAATCGCCAAATAAGCCTTTATTAAAAGCAATCGCCGTAAGCGGCGCGCTGTGAACTAAAGATTTTCCTGAGAAGGTGTATTTCGAAGGATCTTTTACGCGACCATTTTCTACAGCAACTGTTCCCGTATAAGGTGTACCCTCATTACTTATGACAACTTCTTCCGCAATAGATCTAGCGTGAAGGATAGTTACTCCTTCGGGGGTTCCGCCTGTAACTTGAAGCTGACCTGTAAACTCAGTAATTTCACCGCCATTATTGTAGTACTCAAAAAGAGCTGTTCCATCCGCATCTTCAGTAAGTAGATCTGCAGCAATGACCATATCAGAATAGCTAAAGTCGTTTTGATGCTTTTCATTCCAAACTCCTGAGCTTAAAAGCGTTAAACCAGTTATGGAACAGATGACAATGGTATCAATAAACGGCTCAAGAATGGCTACCATACCTTCACTCACCGGGTGTTCTGCTTTTGCAGCAGCATGTGCAATAGGAGCTGAACCTTGACCCGCTTCATTAGAAAACAATCCTCTGTTGACACCCCGGTTAAAGGCATAAGCAATAGTTGCTCCCAAGAAGCCACCAGCTGCTGAAGATCCTGTGAATACATCTGCGAAAATGCTGATGAAAGAAGGAATGATATTCTCATAGTTCATCACAATGACCGACAAGGCGCCAATCACATAAATGATCGCCATCATTGGTACGAGTTTTTCTGTTACCGCAGCAATGCGCTTAATACCCCCTAGAATGATCAAACCGAGCAGCACTGAAAGGACTGCACCAGTGACAATTTCTTCGATACCAAACGTAGCTTTCAACGATGCAGCAATACTGTTCACTTGTGGCATATTACCCGTCCCGAATGAACTAATGATCGCAGCTACAGCGAAAAGTGCCGCCATCCACTTCATATTCAATTTGTTCTTCATGTAGTACATCGGTCCACCTGAAGCTGTGCCGTCCTCAGCAAATTCACGGTATTTATGACTAAGCGTCACCTCCACAAATTTGGTGGTCATACCTAAGGCAGCTGTCACCAACATCCAGAACAGTGCTGCCGGTCCACCTAGGTGGATGGCAAAGGCTACACCCGCTATGTTTCCTGTACCTACTGTACCGGACAATGCTGTAGCCAAGGACTGAAAATGAGAGGTATCCCCTTTCGCCCCTTCCTCATCGAATTTACCACGCACCACATCAATGGCATGCTTGAAAAATCTGATTTGAGGGAACTTCAGATAAATCGTGAAGAATATCCCTGAACCGAGAAGGGCAAAGACAAACCAGCTAGAGCCGCCAATGTATCCGTCAATAATTGCTAGAATGTCATTAAGAGATGCCAAATCCATACGTGTATTGCGTTTTTAGAGTGAAAGGCCGAAGATAAATAAAAAAGCCCCCGCGCCGAGGGCGCGGGGGCTTGCTATAACCTTGAGTAGGGATTATTTCACCTCTTCAAAATCTACGTCAGTGACATCGTCAGCGCCGCCAGCATCGCCGCCACCGTCAGTAGGACCTTGATCGCCACCGCCTTGGTTTTGCTGCATTGCTGCTTGAATTTCTGCTGAAGCCGCTTGAAGCGCAGCGTTGAGCTTTTCTTGAGCCGCATCACAACCTGCGATATCTTTCGCGCCGTGTGCTGCTTTGAGCTCTGCCAATGCTGCATCGATAGGACCTTGCTTATCTTCTGGAAGCTTGCCTTCGATTTCCTTCATTTGCTTCTCTACTTGGAAGACCATGCTATCTGCTGCGTTGAGCTTGTCAATCTCTTCCTTAGCTTTTTTATCTGCATCAGCATTTGCTTCTGCTTCTTGCTTCATACGATCAATCTCTTCCTGGCTCAAACCTGAAGAGGCTTCGATACGAATGTTTTGCTCTTTACCAGTGTTCTTATCCTTCGCACTTACGTTTAGGATACCGTTCGAATCGATATCGAAAGTCACCTCAATCTGAGGTACACCACGCGGTGCAGCTGGGATACCGTCCAAGTGGAAACGGCCGATAGTTTTGTTATCCCCTGCCATTGGACGCTCACCTTGAAGGATGTGAATCTCTACAGAAGGCTGATTGTCTGCGGCCGTTGAGAAGGTCTCTGACTTCTTCGTAGGAATAGTCGTGTTCGCTTCGATCAACTTCGTCATTACACCACCCATGGTTTCGATACCCAATGAAAGAGGCGTTACATCCAGAAGAAGCACGTCTTTTACATCACCTGCTAGGACACCACCTTGGATCGAAGCACCAATAGCTACTACCTCATCAGGGTTTACACCTTTTGATGGTTCTTTACCGAAAAATCCTTTTACAGCTTCTTGGATTGCTGGAATACGCGTAGTACCCCCTACTAAGATGACTTCGTCAATCTCTGAAGTCGAGTAACCTGCATTCTGAAGTGCCGATTTTGCTGGAGCAATGGTGCGCTCAATCAATGAGGCTGCCAATTGTTCAAACTTAGCGCGACTCAACGTACGTACCAAGTGCTTCGGCCCTGAGGCTGTTGCTGTGATGTACGGTAAGTTGATTTCAGTTGAGGTTGTTGACGACAATTCAATCTTAGCTTTCTCTGCAGCTTCTTTCAAACGCTGTAGAGCCATATTATCTTGGCGCAGGTCCATAGACTCTTCAGCTTTGAACTCTTCCGCCAACCAATCGATCAATACCTGGTCAAAGTCATCACCACCAAGGTGTGTATCACCGTCGGTAGATTTTACTTCAAATACGCCATCACCTAACTCTAGTACCGATACATCGTGCGTACCACCACCACAGTCAAAAACAACGATTTTTTGATCTTGGCCTTTTTTATCTAATCCGTATGCCAAAGCCGCGGCTGTTGGCTCGTTGATGATACGACGTACGTTCAAGCCAGCAATTTCACCTGCTTCTTTAGTCGCTTGACGCTGTGCATCGTCAAAATATGCTGGAACGGTAATTACCGCCTCGCTCACATCGGCGCCCAAGTAATCCTCAGCAGTCTTCTTCATTTTCTGAAGAATCATGGCTGAAATCTCCTGCGGCGTGTACTGACGTCCGTCGATATTTACACGAGGTGTGTCGTTATCGCCTGCTTCAACTGTGTAAGGAACACGTCCGGCATCCGATTGAACATTTGAAAATTTCTCACCCATGAAACGCTTCACAGAGTAAACCGTTTTTTCGGGGTTGGTAATGGCTTGGCGTTTTGCTGGATCACCAACTTTACGCTCACCGCCTTCTACAAAACCTACAATAGAAGGAGTCGTTCTTTTTCCTTCGCTGTTTGGAATTACTACTGGCTCGTTACCCTCCATTACAGAGACACAAGAGTTCGTTGTTCCGAGGTCAATTCCTATGATTTTACCCATTTTATATTAGTTAAGGTTATCAATTCAAATAGTACGACCTCGTATAAACAAGCCTTGTGCCATTAGCTTTTTGGGCCAATTTCACTTCCAAAGTGTCAGCATTTTGGTAAAAACTATGTCAAAATGAAAGGACCTTCTGCCAAAAGGTCATAAAGAGGGTCTTAGAAGCAGACCTTATCTCCGTCCACACAGATGCATGAATCGATCCCTTGAAAATCAACCCACCCCATGTCGCAGGTGAAAATCCCGCGCCACAAGCTGTCCAAAGAGTACGTGCTCAACTGCACATTTTCCTGTATCCCGACAGCTCTCGAAGAAAACAAGCCAATACCCCCATCTATATTGGTAAACAAAGGCTTCTCTTGAACGATTCCTTGAGACGGCTGACTTACATTGATGTAGGTCGCGTAATCGTCAGCCGCCGCCCAGATTTCTACATCCATGCCTTTGAATACACGGACTTTATCAGTGGTAGTACCTATGTTGTTGCGTAAAAAGCGGAAGTAAGCATCATAGGTGACCTCCGAGACAAACGTTCCATTTCCATTGAGGTTACCTCCCGTACGCACCGGCAAGGCATAGGTCAATGTTTTCATCACACTATCCTGTGGATTTGAACGAGGTGCCTCTTTGTATTTAAAATGCAGGTAGCCTTGGTACAAACGTGCATTCTTGGTTGCATCCCATTTAAACTCCGCGTTACTGATGCCGAAAGAAATCTTTTGAAAACCTCTTGGTTTGGTGATGCTCACGTTTCCAACAATCGGGGTAACCGCTTCAAAATTGTTATTCCCCGGTATGAAGCCGCGAATGCGGTATTCAAAAGACTTATCAATAGGAGCATCGGTCCAATACAACCGGTAATTATCCGTGGTAAAGATGCCAGGCTCTAGTGCGTTGGTGTCCTTGCGGTAAAACTCGTAGGTATTGATAACATCGCCGCTGGCATTCAGCTGAGCAAGATAGATAGCGGCAGTATCGAAATACAAGCTATCACTGTATACCGCACCCGCCAACAATCCATCTTCGCCGAGGTAGGTTCTGTGTAATCGTACCCATTGTGTATCTAAATCCTTATCCAATAGGCCATAAACCACATTTTCAACATCGTAATCGGCGTTGATATTCAAAGAGTTATCGCACGAAAACAGCGCGAAAAAGGCAAAAAGGGTAAGAATGTAGTTTTTCATCGGCACCAAAAATACAACCTACGGGTTGAGTTCTTTTCTTTGTAGGACAGAAAACACAAAAATCGTGCACTATGAGCGTTGCGAAGAAAGAATTTAAGAAAGTTACTACCCACAGTCTTCAGCAAATGAAAGACCAAGGAGAAAAAATATCTATGCTAACCGCGTACGACTACACCATGGCAAAAATGGTGGATGCAGCAGGTGTCGATTGTATTCTTGTGGGCGACAGTGCGTCCAATGTAATGGCGGGTCACGAGACTACCCTTCCAATTACTCTTGATCATATGATTTACCACGCCAGCTCCGTGGTACGCGCCGTTGACCGGGCCTTAATTGTCGTAGACCTTCCCTTTGGTACTTATCAGGGTGATTCAAAACAGGCTTTAAATTCTGCCATTCGCGTGATGAAAGAAACTGGTGGTCACGCCGTGAAGCTTGAAGGCGGCGTTGAAATTATCGAAGGCATCAAAAGAATCCTAACTGCAGGTATTCCAGTCATGGGACATCT
>JACESW010000082.1 GCA_013911625.1 Cryomorphaceae bacterium
ATACCATGGTTGTTCGAAGCAACAAAAAAGCCAACAACTACAACCAAGGCATACGAGGTCGAATCAAATTTCAAGAAGATCAAATCAGTGCCGGGGACCAATTCATGGTAGTTCGAAACAACTATTTCTGGTTGCCTGAAACCTCAAAAATGGGATTCATTGCCAACGGAGAAATAGGCGAAGTGCGATCGATCCGAAACGTTCATGAGCGCTATGGGTTGACTTTTTGCGAAGCCACCGTAGTATTTGTAGACTACCCTTCAGAAGATGCTATAGATGTCATCCTCAATCTAAGCACACTAAGTTCTGAAGGTCCTGCCCTGAGCAGTGCACAGAGCAACTCATTGTATGAGCAAATGCTCGCGAAATTCTCTTACCTCAGCTCAAAGAAAAAGATCTACGAAGCCATAAAGAATGATCCCTACTACAATGCACTTCAGGTTAAGTTTAGCTATGTGATCACCTGTCATAAAAGTCAGGGCGGCCAGTGGGAACAGGTTATTATCGAACATCCATATCTGCCCGATGGGCCGTCACCAATCTATTACAAATGGCTCTACACGGCATTAACCAGGGCCTCTCAGAAAGCTTATTTATTGGGGTTCCCTCCGGATTGGTTTGACGTATCTTAGCAGCCTTATCACAGTACCATGAAATACATTATAAGTCGAGTTATTTTAGGTCTCATTGGTTGGAAAGTTGTAGCCCCAGAGGAGATTAAAAAGAAGGCCAGGAATACCGTAACAATCGCCGCTCCGCATACTTCAAACTTTGATACCTTCCTCGCTCTAGGTACGTTTTGGCAAATGCGTTTGCCGATGAAATTCCTCATCAAGGATTTTTACACGAATTGGTATTTCTTTGGCTTCTTTACTTGGCTAGGAGCAATTGGTGTAAACAGGGAACAGCGCTCCAACTTGGTCGCCACTAGCGCGAAACTCATGAAAGAAGGCGATATCAATCTCATTGTAAGCCCTGAGGGCACTCGCAGCTATACTGAAAAATGGAAAAGCGGATTCTATTACATCGCAAAAGACGCAGGAGTAGATATAAGCCTTGGATTTGTCGATTACAAGAACAAACGGGCAGGAATCACCAAGGTCATTTCGCCAACAACTTTGGAGGAAACGAAAGCGGAATTGACCGCATTTTATAAAGACATCCAGGGCAAGTATCCTGAGAAGTTTAATACCAACATGAAGTAGTGGCTCGAGCAGCGTTACATTTTCCAGATTCGTTAACTGCAAGCATCCAACTCAAAGAACAAGAGGGTCAGGAGCTCATCTTTGATGCTGTTCGCAAAAAATGGTTGGTATGTACGCCCGAGGAATGGGTGCGACAGCACGCCGTTCAATACTTGGTCGCATTGGGATACAGTATTCACCACCTTCAAATTGAAAGTGGTTTAAAAACAGGGTTCAATTCAAAGCGCAGCGATATCATCGCCAACATTAATGGAAAACCTGAGGTGCTTGTTGAATGTAAAGCTCCAGAAGTCGCTTTGAGTCAGAAAACCTTCAATCAAGCGTTCAACTACAACAATACCATTGGAGCACCACTAATCTGGCTTACCAACGGTTTACAACATCTCTATTGGGACTGTAAAAACAACAGACAGCTCGAGCAATTGCCTGCCAAAGTTTAACGCAATCGATCTAACGAACGAACCTTTGCCTCGTCTTTCTGTATGCCTTTTGAGGCCAAAAATGCCAATACAATATTGACAAACGGCACCACAACACCCCATGAGGCTGAGCCACCTTCGCCTTGAATAATCCAAATCAGTGCGCCTAGGACCACGAGGCTGACCAACATACCCAAGCGAACGATGAGCAATTGTAGGTTGCGATTGTTGTACAAAAGAATAGACCCAGAAAACAATGCCATCGAACCCCCAAAGCCGCCAAAGGTTGATGCATTGGCCGTCGCAGCGAATGTTGCACCTTCTAAAGCGTACATAGGTAATACAAATGCTGCCAATGCGCTAAAGATTGCAGCGGCGAATAAATAAAGCGTTTGAATGCGTTGAATCATGGGTTAAATATTTTGACAAAGTTGAAAAAAAATCGGCTTTACCCCACCCAATATTGCGAAACTCACTATTATTGTAGAATAATGATCGAAGGAAACCTACCTATCGGTTTCTTTTACAATTATTCCCACACACATGTTGACTGAAAAAGATTTGCAATCGCGCAAATTGCCTGAATTAAAAGAATTGGGCAGTAAACTAGAAATACCAAAAGCCAAAACCATGAAAAAAGGCGAGTTGGTAGATGCTATTAAAGTAAAGCTGAATATTGCGTCAGGAGCTCAGGATCCTAAGAAAGAGGCTCACAAAGCCAAAACGGAGCAAACGCCTAAAAAAGAGGCGGCTGCAGAAGGTGGCCACCAAAACGAAGGCCGTAAAGAGCGCCATCAGGGCGATCACCAAAACCGCAAAGGACCTAAGAACGACCGCAACCGCAGCAATCACAACAATCACAACAACAACCGTCGTCGACCGAAGGAATTCCATTTTGAGGGTATCATTGCCAACGAAGGTGTTCTTGAGATCATGCCAGACGGCTATGGATTCTTGAGAAGTTCAGATTACAACTACTTAAATTCTCCAGATGATATTTACGTAAGCCAAAACCAGATCCGAAGCATGGGTCTGAAAACGGGTGATACCGTAAGCGGAGAAGTTCGCCCTCCACGTGAAGGTGAAAAGTACTTCCCACTTGTGAAGGTGAACAGCATCAACGGCCGTAGCCCGGAATTTGTACGCGATCGTGTAGCATTCGAGCACTTGACTCCCTTGTTCCCGAACGAAAAATTTGACATTACATCACGTCAATCCTCAACTTCCACACGCATTATTGACCTCTTCTCTCCTATTGGAAAAGGACAGCGTGGTCTGCTCGTAGCACAACCAAAGACCGGTAAAACCACGTTGATGAAGGAGGTGGCCAATGCCATTGCAGCGAACCACCCTGAGGCATATATGATTGTACTTCTGATTGACGAACGTCCGGAAGAGGTCACAGATATGTCGCGCAGCGTAAACGCGGAGGTTGTAGCTTCTACCTTTGATGAGCCGGCAGACCGTCATGTTAAGGTGGCCAACATCGTCTTAGAAAAAGCAAAGCGCATGACCGAATGTGGGCACGATGTAATCATTATGCTCGATTCAATTACACGCCTTGCTCGTGCTTACAACACCGTAAGCCCGGCCTCAGGGAAGATTCTCTCAGGTGGTGTGGATGCCAACGCGCTGCAAAAGCCGAAGCGCTTCTTTGGTGCTGCGCGTAACATCGAAGGAGGCGGTTCATTGACCATCCTTGCTACAGCTCTGATCGATACCGGTTCGAAAATGGACGAAGTGATCTTCGAAGAATTCAAAGGAACAGGTAACATGGAGATGCAATTGGATCGTCGTATCGCCAACCGCCGTATCTGGCCAGCTATCAACTTGATAGAAAGTGGTACACGTAAGGAAGACCTTCTTTTGGCACCAGATGTATTGCAACGCATGTGGATTATGAGAAAATATTTGGCAGACATGACCCCTATCGAGGCCATGGAATTCCTAAACGATCGTATGCGTCAGACAAAGGACAATGCAGAATTCTTGATTTCAATGAACGGCTAAGTAGGGCCGGTTTTGATATGTCTAGAACCGGCGCCCGATGGGCGCCGGTTTTTTTTTATACCTTAAAGGAAACAAAACCTACAACGATGAAAAAAATCTTTTTACTCGCTTCACTCCTATTCGGAACATTGGGAGCACAAGCACAATCCGTGGAAGTATCGCTAGGAACAGGAGCTTTGTTAAACGGCCAGCTCAAACTAGAGGGCATGTACCATTTGGACGACATGAAAACGGTTAACCTAGAAATGCGATTGATCAACAATGAGCTTACTTCTGATGATGCGACCGTTCTAGCTGCAGCTACAGGATTCGTATTGAGCCCTGAGTTTATAATGTATTTTGACAACTCTGCGGATGATAATGAAGGTATGTATCTCGGTGCCTATGCTCGATTTAAATCCATGGCTACTTCTGGTTGGGAAGAGTTCGATGACAATTTCAATCTGGTTGCTGCAAACTTCACACAAACGGCCCTTGGTGCAGGCTTAAACCTTGGTTGGCACGGTGCCCTAGAAAACGGAATTACCGTAAGGGTTTATGCAGGTGCTGGCTACAATGCAGTGAATACCATTACTCACACAGATACCTATGAATCTAGCCTTTCATTGGTTTACGGAGTGCCTTTCCATGTGCGCTCGGGAATCAATATTGGATATAGATTCTAGACGTTTACGAACAGAATTAAAAAACCGGCGCCCGATGGGCGCCGGTTTTTTTATACCTCGCTGGCAAATTGTTTTTCGTACAGATTGAAGTAAGCACCTTCTTTCGCAAGGAGTTCGCTGTGGTTGCCCATTTCAATCACCTTGCCCTTGTCCAATACAATGATGCGATCTGCGTGCTGTATGGTTGACAGTCTGTGAGCGATAATCACCGAAGTTCTATCCTTGGTAAGAGCTATCAGTGCGCGTTGGATGAGTTCTTCTGTATGAGAATCAATGCTTGAAGTGGCCTCATCGAGAATCAGCACTTTTGGATTCGTAACATATGCTCTTAAAAATGCAAGAAGCTGACGCTGACCTGCAGAGAGCACACCACCGCGTTCCTGTACATTGTAGTCTAAACCTTCTGGGAGCTCTTCTATAAATTCTAATATACCTATGGCTTCAGCGGCCTTGAGCAGGACCTCGTCAGAAATGTGCTCATCGCCAAGAACGATATTGGCCCGCACCGTGTCCGAGAATAAAAAGACATCCTGAAGCACCAAGGATAGCTGCTCACGAAGGGCATGAACATTAATGTCCTTGAGCTCAACACCATCAATAGTGATTGATCCATCACTGTACGGATAGAATCCCATGAGCGCAGAAATGATGGTACTCTTTCCAGCTCCGGTAGCACCTACGATAGCGACTGTTTCTCCTCGAGCTACCTCGAAGCTCACGTCTTTGAGTATAGGCTCATCCGGATTGTAGCTAAAGTGGACGTTTTTAAAGGCAATTTCACCCTGCAGGTCCTCTATTTCATACGTACCGTTGGGCTCAATTTCATGATTGCTGTCGAGCAGTTTAAGGACGCGTTCCGAGGCTACCATACCCATCTGTAAGGTGTTGAATCTGTCTGCCAGTTGACGCAGAGGCCTAAAGAGCATGCCAATGAAAATGATCATTGCCGTAAGTTCTCCGATCGTTACACTGCCGCCGATTGCAGCATTCATCCCGCCGTACCAAACGGCCAAACCAATAGACATGGCGCTAAGAACTTCGATGATTGGGAAGAACAGTGCATAGTAAAAAATACTTTCAATGTTTGCCTTGCGATGACGGTCGTTAATTTCCTTGAATTTATCCATCTCCTGATCCTCACGTCCGAAGGCTTGAACTACGGACATACCGCTTAAGTGTTCTTGAACAAAGGTGTTAAGGTTACTAACCTCCGTACGTACTTTTTGAAACGCTCCTTTAATTCCACGTTGAAACCAACGGGTAGCTACAAATAGTACTGGAATCACACTTAAACTCACCAGTACCAGAACTGGATTGAAGAAGAAGAACATGGCCCCGAGCATCACCAAAATGCGGAACAAATCACCAAAAATCACCAGAATTCCTTGGGAGAAAATCTGTGATATCGTTTCAATATCGGAGACTACTCTAGTTACGAGTTGACCTATGGGTGTGCGGTCGTAAAACCCCAAACGAAAGGTTTGAAGTTTATCGTAAAGTTCTATTCGGATGTCCTTAATAATGCTTTGTCCAAGCCAATTGGCGGCATACATGAACCCGAATTGACCAAGGGCTTCAATAACCAGTAAAGAGACCAATAGAAGCATCAAGCGAATGAGCTCAGGCGCATCGTTCATCAATATTGCATCATCAATCACACTGCGAATGAGGATAGGACGAGCTGTTCCTAACCCACCCAAGGCAATGGTCAAGAAAACAGCGAAAATAAAAAG
>JACESW010000083.1 GCA_013911625.1 Cryomorphaceae bacterium
TGCTGATAGATGTTCCAAAATGAACTGATATTGTTGTAATCTTTTTGCCCGTCATAGACCGCACTTCGTCCGTTCCAAAAGGTATTATTACCGTCCCAATCGAATATGCGCGTACTTTGAACGCCACTCATCCTGCCGTAGCGCTCTGCGAAATAGTCGCCCAATGCCTCATCAAAAGTTCGCCTTTCATCACCATTGGTCGATGCTGGAGCGGCTCCATGACTAATCGCATGGCCTAGCTCGTGAATAATTACATCAGCATCTTCTGCATCATCTACACCGCCTTCTCCAAAGAACAGGCGAGGAGGGTTAGTGCCCCAGTTGAACATTGAGTTGTCTTGTCCATTTAATGCTTGAGGATCCACATGGATGGCATAATTGAGTATGTTTCCATAGTCCAATGCATTTAGGTATTCGTTTTGTTTGGTAATGTGGTAGGTTACCATCACTTGCTCGAATTCATCGTTGGCTCTTCCTGAAACCCAATTGTTGGGGTCCGTACTAATACTGATATACGGTGCATCAAAGTCAATCACATGGATGTAAGAGTTTTTCAAACGAACGGTATCATTCACAACATCTACGGTAACAGAGTCGAGAATAGTCAAACTGTCTAGAACCCCTGCATTGCCATCATTCATGTCAGTGTAAATACCGCCATAACTTAAGTTGTTGGGGGTCAATGGATCTGGGTTGAATACACGAACCTGCACAGTCGTGTCATTTAAATGTAGGTTTAAGTCTAATTCTTCAATTAATTCATTTTCAGAATTATAGAATTCTACATAATGTTCAATCCCGTTGTTAGTAGTATCAGGTCTGACAGACAACCAGTTGTTAGACCTCCATAAGAGATATGGGCCTTCTAGAGACGGGTTAAGTGCGGCGCGTGCTTCTTGGCTTAGCGATGATTTCGTTTTAATCATGTGACCATCAAGTGACCGAATTTCTAAGTACTGATGCTCTAGAATTTGGATATTCTGGTAGCGATAAGTATATCGTTGGTATTGTGCATGTGGGCTTATACGGGTAGTAAAATACTCGTGCTCTAATCCCTCAATATTTTGGCCAAAGGTCAGGCTACTTATCAGCGTGAATAGTAATGTGATGATTCTTCTTGACATAATCCGTTGCCTCGCCGAACAATGACCGACGAATTGTTAGGGTATAAGTTACTGTTTCTCGTTGTTCTCTAGCTACAACATCTGCGCCATAGGTTTTGATCATTCTCTCCACCAAGGCCATGTGCTCATAGGTTGTGCTCAAAGTAAGACGTTGCGAAATTACCTCTTTGACCTTTCGAGAATTTTCAACGGCCAATTCAGCACTGCCACCGTAGGCTGCTATCAGACCTGGCACGCCGAGCTTCGTGCCCCCAAAATAACGAACCACCACACAGGCTAAATTCGTCAAGCCTGAGCTAACCAGAGTTCGTAGTATAGGTGCTCCAGCGGTGTTTCTTGGTTCTCCGTCGTCGTTAGATTTATGAAAGTCGGCCTCTTCGCCTAAAATAAACGCCCAGCAGTGATGACGCGCATTAGGTTCTTGTTCCTTGATGAAATTGAGCTGACTTTTAAAGCTCTCCTCACTTTTCACCGGAAAGAGATAGGCTCTGAATTTGCTGCCTTTATCCTTTAATTCACCTAAAGCGGGCTCTTCGATTGTAAAGAAGAAATCAACTGCGCTCATAACGGTCGTTACCTAGTATTGCACTTCTAGTGAGTGTGGTTGATTTAGGAGCATTAACTCCATCTTCAAGTATATCCTTTGAAACGTACCTATGAATGCTATCGGCAAGAGCAGAATCGATAAAGGACTGTAATATTCTTGCGCCACCTTCAACCAAAATGTGATTCAGACCAAAATCTAGCAGCTTGGGTACCCATTGATCTAGATTCCTAGGGTTACAATTGATTCCGGAATACCCTTTTGGTAATTTATTACCGATGATCATAGGCGGAACTTCTAAGCTAGCTAGCCACTCTCTTTGTAAGGGAAAGTCTTGACTAAGCAAAATGATTGGGGTAGGACTATGACCAGACCAATTTCTAGTCGTGAGGCCAGGAGAATCAAGAGAAGCGGTTTTAGAACTAATAAGAATTCCATCTACGGATGCACGTAGTTGATGTGTACGCAGTGCAGCTAAGGGACCGCTTATGCTTAATGCGTTTTCCTCAGCTGTTCTGTTACCGTCAATATGGCCGGAAGCATTCTCAGCCCATTTCAGCGTAAAATGAGGCCTATTCTTGGTCATATTGGTCCAAAAGACATCGTTTAACTGCCTGTATACTTCCGGTGAAGGCGCAAAATCTACTTTGATCCCATGATTTCTAAGATGAGCCACACCCTTTCCGTCAACCTTACTGTGTGGATCTCCAGTACCAATGACCACATGAGGAATACCATGCGAAGAGATGAGCTCACAGCAAGGAGGTGTCTTGCCGTAATGGGCGCAAGGCTCTAAAGAGCAATATAGAATGCTCTGCTTCAGTAAATCAAGATTTTCAACACTTCTGATGGCCATGACCTCCGCATGAGGTTCTCCAGCCTTTCTATGGTAACCTTCTCCTATTATCACACCATTGTGAACCACGACTGCACCTACCATGGGGTTGGGCGATGTAGTGCCTCTGCCATAATTAGCGAGTTGTAGGCAACGTGTGAGAAACTTACTGTGGTTCATAGCTCAAAGGTAGGAGGCTGTGATGTAATTTCAAGCCAAATGTTCACACTCTCTGTTTATCAGCAAAAGGCGAATAAATTCCTTGTTTCCATTTACGGAGATAGAGAAGCTTCGGCTATTATTAAACTTTGGTTTGGGTCAAGATTGGATATGTCTCCTATTGATCTGATAATAAGGAGGGAAGAGGAAGTCGCGTTTCCTACATTCGAGGCCGATTTAGCGCAGCTAAAGGCGAGCACTCCAGTGCAATTGGTGCTTGGTGAAGCATTTTTCTTCGATCGAGCATTTGTCGTTAATGAGCATACTTTAATACCGCGACCAGAGACGGAAGAGTTAGTAGCGGGGATTCTTGAAAGATTTTCAAATGACGAGTTAAAAGTCATTGACGTAGGTACCGGCAGCGGCTGCATTGCTATTTCATTGCAATTGGCAAGGCCTAATTGGAGTATTACAGGTGTAGATATTCACCAACAGACCATTGATGCGGCCAAGGCAAATGCAACAAAGTTTGGGGCTAATGTTGATTTTAGACTCACAGACGTACTTGAAGAAGCATTGCCGGAGTTTGATCTTCTCGTTTCAAATCCGCCTTATATCCCGGTGAGTGAAGCGCAAGCAATGGATAGAAACGTAGTTGAATATGAGCCAGATAGAGCACTTTTTGTGCCCAATGAAGATGCGCTGCTGTTCTACCGAAGATTGCTTGAATTGGCCACAGCAGAGAAAAAGGATAGCCCGCTTTATGTGGCCTTTGAGATCCATGAGGATTTTGGTGAAGAAATGATTGAACTATGTGCCTCTTTTGGGTTTAAAGAGGTTAACTTATTGCAAGATTTGCAAAGGAAAGACAGAATGATTTTTGCGCAATATGGGGATTAACGAAAAGATAGAAGCTCTACGAAACCAGCTGCATGAGCACAACCGCAAGTACTACATCGACGATGCTCCAGTGATTTCTGATTATGAGTTCGATATGCTCTTAAAGGAATTGGAAACCCTTGAGGCTGCCAATCCAGAATATACTGACCCTAATAGTCCAAGTGTTCGAGTAGGTGGAGGCATTACCAAAAGCTTTAATACTGTACAGCACCGCTATTCCATGTTGTCTTTGAGTAATTCCTATTCTCTTGAAGAGATCCAAGAATGGATCACTAGAGTTCAGAAAAGTGCACCAGATGCCAGCTTTGTATGTGAATTAAAATACGACGGTGTAGCTATCGGTATACGTTACGAAAATGGCGTTCTGGTTCAAGCGGTCACTCGAGGAGACGGTACCCAAGGTGACGATATTACCGCCAACGTAAGAACCATTCGAAGCATCCCGTTAAAATTGACCGGTGAATTCCCGGAAGATTTTGAGATACGTGGTGAAATCGTAATGCCGCATGCTGCGTTCAATAGCCTCAATGATAAAAGAACCGCTGCAGGTTTGACAACGTTTGCCAACCCTCGAAATTGTGCCTCTGGCACGCTCAAATTGCAGGATAGCAGTGAGGTAGCCTCAAGAGGGCTGGATGCTTATCTATATTACGTTTTACCAGAAGGAGTAGTAAGTCCTTCTCATACAGGTGCTATCCGAGCAGCTGGTGATATGGGCTTCAAAGTTCCATTGGAAAAGAATCGATTCATTGAAGAATGCGAAAGTATTGATCAAATCATGGATTTTATTGGCCACTGGGATACTGCGAGAAAAGGCTTGCCGTTCGATATTGACGGTATCGTTATCAAGGTAGATAGTTACTCAGCTCAACAAGAACTTGGTTTCACTGCTAAATCTCCACGATGGGCAACTGCATATAAATTCAAGGCCGAACGAGTGAGCACGGTCTTAAACGAGGTGACTTATCAGGTCGGCAGAACTGGCGCGATTACACCTGTGGCAAACCTAGAACCGGTTTGGCTCGGCGGCACAACTGTAAAACGAGCTTCTTTGCACAATAGCGATCAGATTGAACTCTTAAATCTTTATCTCGGGGATAGCGTTTTTGTAGAAAAAGGAGGGGAGATCATCCCGAAAGTTGTAGGTGTCGACCTAGATAAAAGAGATGCGGATGCTGTGGAAGTCATTTTCATCGAAGAATGTCCTGAATGTTCAACTTCCTTAGTTCGAAAAGATGGGGAAGCACAGCATTACTGTCCGAATACTGAAAGTTGTCCGCCACAGGTTAGTGGTAGAATCGAACATTACATTAGTAGAAAGGCCATGGATATCGCGGGTATGGGTAGTGAAACCGTTCAACTCTTTGTAGAGAAAGGTCTCATAAGACACCCTGGAGATTTGTATTCCTTAACCTACGATCAGCTCATTGAACTTGAAGGCTTCAAGGAAAAGAGTGTGCAGAACATACTGCAAGGGATAGCACTAAGCAAGGAAGTGCCTTTTGAACGTGTACTTTTCGGATTAGGAATTAGACATGTTGGAGCTACAGTGGCAAAAAAGCTAGCGAAACACTTCGGTTCTATGTTTGCCTTAGCAGAGGCCTCGATAGAAGAAATTACTGCTGTAGACTCTATGGGAGAGGTCATTGCACGTGAAGTTCATAGTTATTTCAGATCTGAGAAGAATGCGATGGTCCTTGATGCTCTTGTAGAAGCTGGAGTACAATTGGAAATGATTCAAACCGAGGTAAGCATTACTGAGAGTCCTATTACTGGGGCGAAGATTGTAGTTTCCGGGGTGTTCGAGCGGTTTTCCCGCAATGAATTAAAGGACACCATTGAGAAATATGGCGGTCAAAATGTGGGTTCCATTAGTGGTAAAACAACTTATGTGGTTGCAGGTGAAGGCATGGGACCATCGAAATTGAAGAAAGCAGAGTCTTTAGGGGTGCCGATTCTAAGTGAGCGCGATTTTATTGAGTTACTAGGCCTATGAAATTCCTAAAAAACCATTACCGCAAACAACTAATAAAGGCTGCTCAACCAAGCACCAATGTTGCCCTAGATTCGAATGCTTCTGTTACTGTCATTCATCGCACCGAAGAAGAATTGGACACAGTCAAGCGTTATTTTAGAAGAGCTCAAGGAGTACGCTGGATTAAAGAAAAACGAAGTAAGGAACAAGCTGTGAATAGCAGTGTGTTGTACCTTAACGATATCAATTTACGCGGCGAACCTGCCATTGCCTTACCGATGATGACTGAAAACAAACATTTTATATTGAATTTGTGCAATGATGATGTTTTAGGTTGGTATTGGTATGCTAGGAAGTATGCTCTTCGCGTAGATTTGCAAGGAATTTATGAAGACACAGATTTCACCGTGCCTGGA
>JACESW010000084.1 GCA_013911625.1 Cryomorphaceae bacterium
CAGAAGGCAATACTGAAAACATGTTATTCCCTGTAGATGAGCTGATTGCACATGTCAGTAAGTACTTCACGCTCAAGACTGGCGATTTGATATTTACAGGTACACCGGCCGGCGTTGGCAAAGTGCATCGAGACGACCTTCTAGAGCTCTATTTGGAAGGAGAACGCATCTTCTATTTTAACGTGAAATAGACCGTCTTAATCAGCAAGGCGGTCTTTCTCTCATTCTAACCCGACTTTTAGCCTAGTTAAAGTCGGGCGCATTGCCATTTTTATATATTTGTAATTGCCCTATAAAAAGGTTAACACAAACGCGTTTAGCAATGAAGAAAAGCTTACTAGCTACCCTCCTTTTTGTTGTCTCTGCAACGACCGCCTTTGGTCAGTTCGCTCCCCCTATCGATACAGTCTTTACTGAAAACTTCGATGGAACTTTGAGTGCAGATTCAATTGCCGCCAACTACAACACAGATTCAACCAATGCCACTAGGTCTTGGAACGACACCACGTTTTTGAAAACAACGGGGACAAGGTCATTCCACACGCAGATCTATGCGAATGATTCGATCATCTTCGAAACAGATGCATTTACAACGGTTGGCTACACAAACGTTCGTTTTACGTTTGATCAAATCTGTAAGATCCGATTCATCCAGAAAGCCTTCATCCAAATGTCGCGCGACAATGGAGCAACGTGGGTGAACATGACCGGTACCCATTACCAAGGGGAAAGTCCACAGTTCGCATCGCAAGGCTGGTTCAATGAGCTTTCATATCCGTCGGCACTCCTCTCACCATATTGGGTGGGTCCAACGGTAGGTAATAACAACTCCGGTACTACACCAACCAACTCTTGGTGGGCAAGAGAGACGTTCGACCTAAGCTCATACCTAGGTGCTTACGATGCCACAAACACCCAAAACGGTTTTGCCAACTGTAAGATTCGTTTCGTAATGACCAATAAGACGGGTACGCCGTCTCCTAACTCACTTGCAGGTTGGTTCGTCGACAACATCATGGTTGAAGGTGCTCCATGTGAGCTTGAGCCTCCAACATTGGATTGGGTAGGCATCAACCCACAAGCAAAACCTGAAGGTGCACGTTACATGCCAACGCAGGATGTACGTGTTGAGGGTAAAGACAACATCGGGGTGGATAGTATGCGTATTTACATTCGCCGCTACGACTACAGCGCAAGCGCGTGGACTACTTGGACAGATTCTTTGATGAGTTCTACTGTAACGACAAGCTGTCCCGATAGCTCTATCTACGAATATACATTCGGTAACATTGGTGTAAACGATACCGTTGAATGGTACGTACGCATCTTTGACTGTGCCTGTCCTAACGTGGTGCGTGCACCGCTCGAGTCGGCACCAAACTTTGCTTACAAGTTCTGGAGAGACCCAGCGCTCCCTCCTATTTGTGGAACAACTACTCAGAACTCTTTCCCATACTCGACGACACTTCCGATGGAGGAAGATTTCGAAAATCCATTGTATTGGGTAGCGGGTACAGGTTCAGGTGCTAGTGGCCTTGCACACCGTGGTAACTTCCCAGATCAAAATCCACCCAACGGGCAAAACTGGAAGGTGATTCCAAATGAGAACACCATTGGCTTTGCCTGGTCGATACGTTCGGGATCGACAGGTAGTAACTTCACTGGACCAGACGGTGATGCTTCAGCAAGTGGTAACGGCAAGTATGTGTACACTGAGGCTGATCAAGGTTCTAAGAACGACAAAGCCCACATGATTACACCGTGTTTAGACCTCGGTGCTTACAGTTGTGCCCTCTTGGAGTTTGATTACCACATGTACGGTGCACACGTTGATTTCTTGGCAGTAACTGCGGATACAGGGTTCAACACAAGTGCTTACACGGGTCTTGCGAGAATTGACTTCCAACAACAAACAAAATCTACGGATCCTTGGAAAACATATTCCGTTTCATTGAACGACATTGTTGGCGATTATGCACGTATTCGTTTCTCTGTCAACCGCGGTAATGCGTCTAAAGGTGATGTTGGGATTGATAACATCCGTGTTTACGAACCAGCTGCCTACGAAGTAGCACTGCGTGAGGTGTTTAATCCTGAAAACGGATACTGTTCGTACTCTAACAACGAAACTTTGGACCTATGGGTACAGAGCAACGGTTGTAACGTACTTGATAGTATTCCAGTGACTTGGGACTACGACTACACGAATACCGCGGGTACAACAACCAATGTGACACACACAGAATACATCACAAATAAAGATTTGTACTTGGGTGATTCTACTTTCTTCACCTTCGCAACAGGTCCGGATTTAAGTGGTTACGGTATTTATGATATTAAAATCTACACTGCACAGCCTGGTGATACGGTAAACACGAACGATACCATTGGTCCAATCAGAATTGTCCACGAACAGCCATATACTACCTTCCCATACGTATTGGACTTTGACGATGCTGCTACGACTCCAGGTAATAATACACCGTTTAACGCAGGTACCTTCTCGAATGCCGTGTTCACCCCTACTCCAGCAAGTAACAGTGGATCATTCGCCTTTATGGTAGGTACTGGATATACACCGACTGTAGGTTCCGGTCCTATCTCAGATAAGAGCGGGTTGGGCAACTATCTAGTCGCAGAGGGTGATTACGGTACGTCACCGGCCTCAGCCACCTTGGTTTCAAAATGTTTGGACCTCACAGGTATGACAAGCCCTGTACTCCAATTCCGTCACCACATGTACGGTGCTGATATTGGTGCCATTCGCGTTCAATGGATTAAGGACGGTGAAAACAACTGGTCGAACCCAATGACACCGTACACGGCTACTCTCGGAGATGAAAAAGACCAGTGGTCTCATTATGAGGTAGATTTGAGTTCACAAGCGGGCAAGATTGTTAAGCTGCGTTTCATCGCACAGAAATCAGGTTTCGGTATCGCATCAGATATCGCCTTTGACGATATTGCCATCTTCGACAAAAAGAACGTAGATGTTGGTGTCGATCACGTTATTGCTCCAGGTGCACGTGTGAACCTCACAGGTGGCCCTGCAGGTAAACGCCTACAAGTGAAGTTGAGAAACTTCGGTAAGCAAGCACAAAGCAACATTCCAATCACCTACACGGTGACTCCAACATGTGGTACTAATGCAGGTGTGGCGACTACGTACACATTTACGCATTCAGGCTCCGTTGCTGCAGGCAATATGGCGACAGCGGTAGATGCTACCAACACTGTGGCTTGGCCAACAGGAACATTTGAAGTGCATGCTTGGACAACGAAGAACGGCGATACACACGGATGGAACGATACATCTTATACCATGTCAGCTGGATGGCCAGAGAAATACATACAAAGCGGTTTCGTAGAAGATTTCGAAAACTGTGCCTTCGGTGATACTAGTGGTTTCTTCGTTGCAGGTGATTTGAACATTTGGGAACCTGGATCTATCAATGCTCTTAACGGTAACAATGGATACGGAACGAAAGTAAACGGAAACGTTCCTGGCGGTATTGAAGAAAACCTCTACTTCCCTCGTTTCATTGGTTTTGATACCATTGCCGGTGTTGAGCTACGCATCACACATGATATCGACCTAGGTACAGGTGATGTAGCCGTTATCGAATTCCAAGGAGGTGGTCAATGGAACACCGTAGGTTTCTGGGATCCTCAAAACGTTGTAGGAACGAACTGGTACAACACAGGTACTTCAAGCATCAACGATGCATGGGTAGGAAATATCGGTCAGCAAACTTCAGTTTGGCCTTTGGCGAGCTGGAACTTCTCTTCTGCCCCACTTATTCTTCGTGCTCGCATGAAGACAGTAAGCGGTAACAGCGACGGATGGAACATTGATAAAGTAGAAATCTACGTTCCACCACAGAACAGTGCTGCTCCAGTAAATGTGACGACTGTAGAATACTTGCCTATTCCAGATCAGAACAACCACATCAAGACGTACATCAGAAATACAGGTGCGAAGATTCTAGACAGCTGTATGGCAGAGTATAGTGTCGATGGTGGTGCAACTTGGACGACACCTGAAAAGGTAGTATTCAACCCACCTTTGATTCCACGTAGGGGTGCATGGTACGAATTTGATGCGCCATGGGTGAATCCATCGAGCGGTGTTTCAAATGTATGTGTACGTACATCGTTGCCAGACAGCAAGCCGGATAACTTAACTTCTGACGATCAAATCTGTGCTGATATCACAGTATTGGATAAAATTGATATGTCTACTGACAGCTCATACTGTAATGACTTTGACGATCCAGCCGTAGATCCTTGGCTAACGTTAAATGCCTTTGTCAAGGACGGTACTACACTTTGGGAAGTTGGTACACCAAATAACGCACCGCTGATCAGTACAAACTCTGGTTCTAACGCGTGGGTGACGGATCTTGACTCTAACTACAAGAAACGTGATTCATCAGCGCTCTATACGCCAGTATTTGCGATCGATTCAGGTGAGGTATACTCATACGAGTTTATGCATGCCTTCTCTACAGAGATTTATCACGATGGTGGTACAGTAGATGTAACCTTTGATGGTGGTATCACTTGGCATACTGTAGGTACCAATTTGTTTGGTGCCACTTGGTTTAACACCAGCTTTGTAACATCGCTTGATGTTTACAAACCAGGATGGACCGGTTTGAGTAACGGATGGGTACAGGCAAAAATCAATATGAGTGTAGATACCGCGCGTAATGCAGTCTTCCGCTTTAGATTTGGTTCTGATGAGACCATCAACAAAGCCGGTTGGGCGATTGACGATTTCTGTTTCTACGTAACAGATGATCCAGGAAGAGTCTACGTTGTCGGAGAGGAAGAGCTCGAGCGCCACATTGGTGTTGGAAACATCCACCCGAACCCAACCACAGGATATGCACAACTGCCGATTTCGTTCCAGCAAGAAGCTGATGTAACGATCTCTATTAGAAACACGCAAGGTCAGCTTATGATGACGCAATCTGTTCATGGCGATGAAGGCATTAACACCTTCCCTATTGAAACTTCAGGTTGGGCTGCAGGTATGTACCTTGTTGAAACAGTTACTCCTTTCGGAACAGACGTACAACGATTGATCGTAGAGTAACGATAGGAACACAACACTTTTTTTTCACCCTCGCCTTCTTCCTAGGAAGTGGCGGGGGTGTTTTTTTCTATGAAGTAGTGCAGCGACTAACGATAGATCTTTCGTTCGTTCAAGTAACGCGTCCACTTGCGTTGGTTGACCAAGTGATCGGCATAGTTCTTGGCAAAGGCATGGTAACCGGGTTGGTCTGGGTTTGCACACATGAACAGGTATTCGTGTTCTGGTGCGTTTAAAACAGCGAGAAGCGCCGCCTTCTCAGGTACGCAAATAGGTCCTGGCGGCAAGCCTTTCACATAGTAGGTATTGTACGGATCTTCAATGCTCAAATCCTTCTTAAGGACACGACGTACTGTAGTACCGGGATTTGCACGTTTTATAGCGTAAATGACTGTAGGATCCGCCTGAAGCTTCATACCCTTCTCTAATCGATTTAAATACAAACGTGCCACACGTGGGCGGTCGTCGGCCTTACTGCTCTCTTTCATGACAATGGAAGCCAATGTACTTGCTTCAGCCGGTGTGAGACCTAAAGCCGCCGCTTGAGCTATACGATCTTCCGACCAAAAGCGCACGGTATTCTGATACAGCTTTTCAGCTATAGTGGCAGCCGATGCGTTCCAATACACCTCGTAGGTATCTGGTAAGTAGGCGCCAAAGGTTGATGCACCTTCCCAACCTACACGAGTTTCTTGAAAGGCCTTCAAGAGACTCAAACTATCCGTCATTAATTGGGACGCAAGTTGACCCGCCAAATCCTCTAGGTTTTCTGCAGAGTTGAATTGGATGCGAACAGGTTCTTGAAATCCTGCCATTAACGTATTGACAATGCCGTTCGAGCT
>JACESW010000085.1 GCA_013911625.1 Cryomorphaceae bacterium
GATGTTGCCAATGCCTTTGTTAGGGCGCTGGCGCATGATGTCGTAATCCTCGTCGCTTTGGGTGGGTTTTCCGTTAATGCGAATATCGTTCTCCACAAGAATGGGCGTATCCTTTGAGACCGGGCGCAAGCCGGAACAGCTACCCAGCGTTAATAAGGCCAAAGCCACGGTAAGGTGGCGCAAGGAAATAGCATGTATTTTAGCAGGAAATTTGATCACAAGTGCTTACTAAAAACTCAGAAAAGCTCATTCGCAGTTTAGCTCAACGCAAGAACCGTAAAAAAACGGGACTCTTTGTTGCTGAGGGAATGAAGTTAGTACGAGATTTTGTTTCCGCAGGCATATCGGCCGACATTGTTTATCATGTAGACGATCTTGGCGAAGATTTCCGCGACGTACGTTGCGTACAAATTTCTGAAGCGGAAATGAAGCGCATCACATTCTTAGAGACACCTTCTCCCATTTTAGCGCTATTCGAGCAGCCAAATTTTGGGGTGGAAGATTTTAAGCAGGCCAATTTTATCTTGCTCCTGGACCGCGTACAAGACCCAGGTAATATGGGTACGCTGTTGCGCACAGCCCTATGGTACGGGGTAGATTGCGTTGCCACCACGGTAGGAACGGTAGATCCTTTTTCGCCCAAAGTGGTACAGAGTTCCATGAGTGCTCATGCCTTTAGTCGTATCGTACAGCTCGAAGAGGAGCAATGGGCAGCATGGGCCGGTGAGAAGGGCTTTAGCTGGGTCATCGCAGATATGCACGGTGAAGATTCAAAGAATTTTAATTGGCCGGAGAAAACCATTTTGGTGATGGGCAATGAAGGGCAAGGGCCTTCTGAATTCTTGAAGGAGCAAGGTCCAGCCATTACTTTGGCTGGTGATGCGTCAAGGATGGAAAGTCTAAATGTTGCGGTCAGTGGGGCTACGCTGCTTTACGCGCACGCTTGTTCAATCGGCTCTTAAATCTCAGATTCAGAAGCACTCCGCCAATTACTAGCGCTATTCCAAGATACATTTGGGCGTTTGGAATAAAGTCGAACAAGACCACATCCCAAGTAAGTGCGAAGATGACTCCTATGTATTTCAGTGGCGCGACCGTATTCACTTCGGAGAGCTGGTAGCTCTTAGTCATATAGAGTTGTGCGAATTGGGTCATTAGACCGATGCCTAAGAGTAGGAGCCAATCCGTGCCAACGGGAGTGACCCAGTTGAAAAAGCTGAAAGCAATCATGATGGGCAGCGCGACTAACGGAAAGTACATGACCACCACGAGCGGCTCTTCGTCCTTTAGTTTGCGGATGCTGTTGTAGGCCAGACCAGAGAACATGCTGGAGAATATACCCAGAGCCATCAGTGCCGGCGGAATCTGAGCGCTAGATCCTTTAACGACTACAATCCCTGCGAAGGAAACGACAAAGAAGAGCCATTGCACCCAGCGCGTTCGCTCGCCAAGGAGTATTCCAGCGATGAATGCAGTGAAAAACGGACTGAGGTATTGAATGGTTACCGCGGCACTGAGCGGCATCTTTTGAATGGTATAAAAGAAGACAGTGAGGGCTGTCGTACCTGCGATTCCTCGGATTAAGAGCCACTTTTTATTGTTGCCCCAAGGATTGACTCTCTTGCGACGAAGCAGCAGGTAACTGATGACAAATGTGATTAAGGAACGAAACAGGACCAATTCTGTCGCGGGCAAGTGCGGTAAGAATTTTACCATGAGGTTGACGGCTGCAAAACACCCGACAGAGATAAGCATGTAGCCGACGCCTTTATTCACTATTCGAAGGAGAAATTAATGAGGATGGCACGGTTACGGATACCGTCAAAGGCCTCCACAGGCAAGGTGCCGTCTTGAACCAACAAATTCGTCATTCCCCAGGCGGCGCGGATTTGAGGAGAGAATTTGAAGTATTCAAAGTAGAAATCGGCTCCCAAGCCAATCTCGTAATCTGCGCCATGGCGCTGAAGTTTAAACAGGTTATCGTCCACCACTTTTGCCTTTGAGGCAAGGTCGTTCGTGTAGCGAATACCGCCCATTAAGAACAACCGGTAGTTGTCAATGCGTACCGATTTGAATTTAAGGTGTAGCGGGAATTGGACGTAGGAGCTCTCAATCTGACGCGTGGCGATCACGCGCTCGTCGGTAAACGGGTTGATTAAATCAAAATGCAATCGACGCACGGTGGCTGCAAAGCCCGGGGTAAAACGCAAATCAAAGTGTTCGCTTAATCTCAAGTTCGAGATGATGTTGATGTTGTAGCCCGGAAGGGCCTCACTCTCTACACCGAAGATATCTGGGTTTTGACTGAGGTCTTTGAGGTCCATGTTGAAGTTGTAGTAATTCAACCCCATATGGAATCCGAAGTGCAGCGGATTTTGATCGTACAGCGGCTGGTTGCGTAGACGCGAAAATTGCGCGCTCGCCAATAGCGGTAGAGCAAATAAAATGACTGCAATGCGAATTCTCATCAGCTAAATAACGACTGTTGGCTTATTTTCTTGCTTGGTAAATGGAGGCAATACCAAAAGTTACAGGTTGCGTCTTCGTTGGCTTTAAGCCAGCTTTCTCCAGTTCCGTTTCGAAGGCCTTGCCGTAAGGGAAAGCTTTTACACTTTCAGGAAGGTAGGTATACGCTCTTGGATCTTTGCTGACCAATTTCCCTACGGTAGGAAGGATGGCTTTGAAATAGAACCAGTAGATCTGTTTGAACGGGAAATACTGCGGTTGGCTAAATTCGAGTACGACCAATTGTCCGCCCGGCTTCAATACACGCGCCATGTCTTTCAACCCGTTGTGCAGATTTTGAAAGTTACGTACTCCGAAAGCCACTGTAATCGCATCAAAAGTGTTATCTGGGTAGGGCAGGTTTTCACTATCGCCCAGTTCAAGAACAATCTTTTTGGCGAGCCCTTTCTTCGCTACTTTTTCGCGGCCTACGCTGAGCATTCCTTCGCTGATATCAGCGCCAGTAATATCGGCGCCAGTTCCTTTAGCGAGCGCAATAGCGAGGTCAGCGGTACCTGTGGCAACATCGAGCACGACCGAAGGAGAATCGGCCTTGATCATACGAACGACCTTACGGCGCCAACCCTTATCAATGTTCAAGGATAAGAGGTGATTCAAAAGATCGTAACGCTTTGAAATGTTGTTGAACATTTCTGCTACTTGTTCCTTCTTTTCAGCTTCGCTGTCGTGGTAGGGTTTGATGTTTTCTGCTCCCGCCATTTGGTAAAATTTTCGGTGGCAAAGGTAGGTCATAAGCCGTAACTTCGCCGGTATGAGTGAAAGAACTACGGAATCGGACCCTAAGGCAGATAAAAAGCGTAAACCGCTCAAGATGAGCGACCTTGGTCAGCTCACTAAAATCTTCGCCTACGTTGGTCCAAACAAGGGCCTTTGGGCTTTGGGATTCGTGTTCCTCATTATAACCATGGTAACCTCCTTGTTGTTCCCAAAACTTTTGGGAGGATTGATGTCGTCTACACCGGAGAATCTCGGAGACAATATGCTTATGATGATGGGACTCTTGCTCGTACAGAGTGTGGCGAGTTTTTTCCGTGTGGTTATTTTTGTAATGGTTACCGAGCGAGCGCTTGCCGCCATTCGTGAAGACCTCTACAGCCGATTAATTCATCTACCGATGAGTTTCTTTTCTGCCAAGCGTGTGGGAGAGTTGAACTCACGCGTGGCCTCAGATACATCACAGATTGGGGAGACCCTAACGACCACCTTGGCCGAATTTCTACGCGGAATTTCCATGGTTGTTGGCGGGATTGCTATCCTCGCATTTACCTCGATCAAGCTGACCCTATTTATCGTTGCGGTCATCCCACCGCTCATCATCGTGACCATCATTTTTGGCCGATTCATTCGAAAATACGCCAAGAAGGTGCAGGATGAGGTGGCCGCCTCTAATACCATCGTTGAAGAAACTTTCGCCGGTATTCAGACCGTGAAAGCATTTGCCAACGAAACTTGGGAGCGCAGCCGCTATGCCAAACGCATTAGCGCAGTGGTTGGGTTAGCAGTAAAAGGCGGTTATTACCGCGGTGCCTTTGCCAGCTTCATCACCTTTGGCCTCTTTGGTGCCATTGCTTTGATCATTTGGTTCGGGGCGGATATGGTACATGAAGGTCAGCTGGCGGCAGAAAAGCTTAATGAATTCATTTTGTATGCCCTATTCATTGGTGGGTCCATAGGTGGATTGGCTTCTGTATATGCACAATTACAAAAAGCCATCGGTGCTACGGAAACCATCTTCGGATTGATGGAAGAGGAGCCTGAAATGGATGCAGTAGCTGTTCCAGCAGCACATGCTGAGGTGGCCGACATTACTTTCAAAGACGTACACTTTAGCTACCCTTCGCGCAGTGATGTTCCAGTCCTAAAATCGGTGTCTTTTGACCTTCAGCCGGGCAAAACTCTTGCTCTTGTTGGGCGTAGCGGTTCTGGTAAGAGTACCATTGCCTCGCTATTGATGCGATTCTACACTGTCGATACAGGTGAAGTGACTGTTGGAAATACCGCACTTTCAGACATCGATCTAAAGGCATGGCGCGGCGCGTTGGCCTTTGTTCCTCAAGACGTGTTGCTATTTGGTGGTAGTATACGTGAGAACATTGCTTACGGCGATACACAGGCGAGCGAAGAACAAATTATCGAAGCAGCGAAGCAGGCCAATGCGTGGGAGTTTATTAGCGCATTCCCCGAAGGTCTTGAAACTACCGTTGGGGAGCGTGGTGTGCAGCTTAGTGGTGGACAGCGCCAACGCATTGCCATCGCGAGAGCACTGCTTAAAGATCCTCAATTGCTCATCCTCGATGAGGCGACGAGCGCCTTGGATAGCGAGAGCGAACAACTCGTTCAGGAGGCCTTGGACCGCTTGATGAAAGGCCGTACCTCCGTAGTTATCGCCCACCGACTATCGACCATTCGAAACGCCGATCACATTCTGGTATTGAATCATGGGGAGGTTGCTGAACGCGGCACCCACGATGCGCTGATTGATAAAGGCGGCATCTATTCAGAATTGGTCAAGCTTCAAAACGTAGGAAAGGGAGAAAACACTTTAGCAGAGAATCCTTCACAGGAGGCCTAAACTTCCGGGTCCAATTCGTAATTTTAAAGCAATGAAGAAATTCCTCGAACATCCTGTGCTCAAAATTTTACTCAATCAATACGTCCTTACGGGCCTATTGTTTGCCGTATGGATGGTGTTCCTAGATGCGAACAATTACTTTATCCATTCGGAATTGGACCAGCAGATCGAATCCTTGGAAGCGGATATCGAGTTTTATGAAACTTCTCTAGAACACGACCGTGAGCTTCTTCAGCAGCTCAATACCAATCCGGAAGCCTTTGAAACTTACGCCCGCGAAAATTTCGGAATGCACAAAGAAGGCGAAACTGTAACCATCATAGAAACTGACAACTCATCTGATGAGTGAAACCACTAAAAGAACCTATCCACACGGAACCGCAGTAGAACCGCTTTACACTTCAGGACCACAAAACAACCCCGGCTTTCGAGCCCAACCTTGGTGGACCATGGTGCAAGAGCACCTCGTGGAAAAAGAATTTGCAGCCAATGATTGGGCACTAGAGCGCCTCAATCACGGTGCTTCCGGCTTGCTCTTCTACCTCACCGACGAGCATTATTTGCCGCGCATTTTAAAAGACATTCAGTTAGAGTACATCAACCTTGGTCTAGTCATCGAGGGCAGTGGCCCCGCAGTGATGGAAGCCTTGTTGCACCACGCTCATAACGAGATTATTCCTGCGAGTAAACTCCGCGGATTTATCAATATCGACCCCGTAGAAATTGCTGCACGCACCGGCATTTGGCACGAGGAGAAGATGTACGAACTGGGCGAGC
>JACESW010000086.1 GCA_013911625.1 Cryomorphaceae bacterium
AGAATGGAACTACTTTGAAACAAGAGGCCGTCAACCTAGGCTATCTGACTGCTGAAGAGTTTGACGAGTGGGTGCGTCCAGAAACAATGGTAGGTAAGCTGTAGTTTTCTGACCGAAGGGCAGAAAATTTTGATAAAACAAACCCCCGCGGGCGCAGCCCGGGGGGTTGTTTTTGGTGTAAATTTTTTCAGACTCTAGTGTTACGGCATCGGCTGCACCAATACTTGGTCTTTTTCTAAGCGCAATTTGAGCCAATCTTCGAGCTGTTTGTTTCTGCGTGGAAGGAGAGTTGAATCTACCTCCGGTTTCCAGTCTACAAAGGCTATCGCGATAAGTGCACCATCGGAAACACTATCTAGTCCGTACTGCATCGTTCCAATAGAGAAACTCTCGAGATCAGGGTAATTGATGCGAATTTCTGCACTGAGATTGGCAGGGATAAGTTGGTTTTCAAGCTGACCGAGCTGACCCTCAAGTGTCGTGATTTTCTCTTGGTAGGAGCGTGCTTCGTCGCGACCTTCCGAATAGAGCTGCACCATTTTGGACATCTCCTCAAGACCCTGAGCCTCTTTTTCATCTTGTACAATGGAGAGCGAACCCTCAAATTCTTGATTGAAGGAACCGGACCATTCTTTGGTTAATTCTCCCGGAACACGGTCACCAAAGAGCACCAAAGTAACTTGAGGAGTGCCTCCATTAAATGAAATTTCTTTCTTTAAGATTTCGGTACCCGGGTAATCTACAGTCTCAGTTAGGTAGGTTTCAATCTTTGCTTGGTTGATTGAATCGGTCACTGTGCGGTACATGATGTAAATCGACGGCACAATGATGACGATAAGACCAATAGAAAAGATGCGGCTTGTTTTTTTGGCGCGAAGCGGGTCTAAAATCTCCACCAACGGGAATCTTAGATAGCGAACGATCAATGTGGTTGACGTTGCTATAAGTACAGTGTTGATCAAAAAGAGGTACAAGGCGCCAAAGAAGTAGTGCCATTCTCCGTGGGCTAATCCGTAGCCTGCAGTACATAATGGCGGCATCAATGCTGTCGCAATGGCTACCCCTGGAATAACATTAGACTTCTCCTTTCTTGAACCTGCGAGGATTCCGGCGAGACCACCAAAAAATGCTACTAGCACATCCAATAAGGTTGGATTCGTGCGCGCAAACAGCTCATTGGAAGGTGCAGAAATGGGTGAGACCAAGAAGTATACGGCCGAAACAAATAGACCTATGCCTACAGCAACCCCAAGGTTCTTCACGGACCTAGTAAGTAATTTGAAATCATTGATACCAAGACTCAGCCCTAATCCCATGATGGGCCCCATAAGAGGTGAGATCAACATGGCTCCTATGACAACCGCTGTGGAATCGACATTGAGGCCGATTGATGCGATGAAGATGGAGAAAATGAGAATCCAAAGGCTGAACCCACGGAATTCAATGTCTTTTTTAATACCGTCGATGGTAGCCACAGGGTTGGCTAGGTCGATAATGGAGAATCGGTCCTTTAAAAAACTTAGTATTGGCGCAATAATGGGCCACTTACTAGTTGCAGCCCTCAGGAATCCTAGCGGTTTGTTGGTGTTTTCCACGAATTAACATTCAATGTTCTAAACGAAGTCCTCTCCCAATTCTACACGAACAGCTTTCGCGATTTGTTTGATGGCTTGATCGTTTCCTAGAGGAAAAGTTAGTGAAGTTTTATCAGTTTGTACGACAAATTTCCCATCCAACTCACTTACGACCAGCGCCTTGTCTTCAGAGGCATTTACGATAAGGCAGTTTTTACACTGTTGTGCAAGGATATTAGCACCGATCAGCGCATTGCCGTTGTCGTCTTTAGTACTGAGTTCATAAACAGCGCCCCAATTACCGAGATCAGACCAGCCCATTACGGTTGGGATTACGCAGACATTATCCGCACGTTCCATCAATCCATAGTCAATGCTGATATTATCACATTCGGCATATACTTTAGAAATAGAATCTGCCTCGTATTTAGTATCTAGGTCATTCCATGCGCGGCCCAGCGTGCTCATTAGATCTGGCAAATGCTTGTCAAGTCCAGCGCTCAGCGCTTCAATGTTCCATATAAACATCCCTGCATTCCATAAGAAATCACCACTCTCAATGAAGAGTTTAGCATGCTCGAGGTCAGGCTTCTCCGTGAAGGCCTTGACCGCATACACGTTGCCCTCGCCTTTCAACTCGTTATATTGGATATAGCCGTATCCCGTTTCAGGCTTGTGTGGCTTAATACCGATGGTGACGAAACAGTCCGAATCATTCGTTTTTTCGAGGCCCTTACGAATCTGCGTTTCAAAGGCATCTTCGTCAGAGATCAGGTGGTCAGCTGGTGTAATGAAAAGGTTTGCTTTGGGATCACGCTTTTTAATCTTGAGCGCAGCATAAGCAATACAGGGTGCTGTATTACGACGAAGTGGTTCAAGTAGTATGTTGTTTTCCGGAAGCTCCGGCAGGTGTGCTATAGTTTGAAGGCGGTAGTTAGCATGTGTGACGACGATAATATTTTCAGGTTCGAAAATGCGGCGGACACGCTTGTAGGTCTGTTGGATTAGACTTTCTCCAGTGCCTAGGAAATCCAAAAATTGCTTTGGTGTTTCTTCGGTCGACATAGGCCAGAATCTACTACCTATCCCACCAGCCATTATGACACAGTAAGGAGTTCTCATGTTTCAGTGTGTTAGTTCTTTCGATATAGTGCAATAAACTTGCTCAAATCGGACACAAAAGTACGTTATTCTCAGTTTGGTAGGTATCTTCGCCATCGGAATTAAAAACTATCGAAATGTTAAATCTCGTGTTATTCGGCCCTCCAGGAGCTGGAAAAGGAACTCAAAGTGAATTTTTGGTAAAGCGCTATTCGCTTGTGCACTTAAGTACGGGTGATTTGTTCCGTTTCAATATTAAGAACGAAACAGAATTGGGTCTTTTGGCGAAGTCTTACATCGATAAAGGTGCCCTCGTACCAGATTCAGTGACCATTTCTATGTTAGAAGATGCAGTGAATAAAAATCCAGATGCTAAGGGCTTTATTTTCGATGGTTTTCCGCGTACGAATGCACAGGCAGCAGCGCTTGATAGCTTCTTGGAAGGTCGAGGTACTTCTATCACAAGTATGATTGCTTTAGAAGTTGCTGAAGAAGAGCTTAAAGTACGTTTGCTCGAGCGCGGGAAGACCTCAGGTCGCGCTGACGATGCGGATCCTGCAGTGATCCAAAACAGAATCAATACTTACAACAAAGAGACGGCCCCAGTGAAGGATTTCTATGACGGACAGGGCAAGTATCGCGGTGTGGATGGTGTAGGATCCATCAAAGAAATTACACAGCGCCTTGTGACGGTTATTGAATCGTTGTAATCGGTTTTTCTAGACCCACTTACTAATTGTACTTTTGCAGAGCAGCTGCCCAGTGGCAAGCTGCTCTTTTATTATGTCAGGTAGCAACTTCATTGATTACGTAAAAATCTACTGCAAGAGCGGTCGTGGTGGAAAGGGTTCAACACACCTCTTAAGAAACCGTATGACCTCTAAGGGCGGTCCAGACGGCGGCGACGGCGGTCGTGGCGGTCACGTAATTGTGCGTGGTAATGCGCAGATGTGGACTTTGCTGCCTTTGAAATACCAAAAGCACATTAAGGCTTCTTCCGGAGAAAATGGCTCAGGTCAAGAGAAGACTGGTGCTAACGGTGAAGACCGGTACATTGATGTTCCTTTAGGAACGGTGGCCAAAGACGAGGAAACTGGCGAGATTCTTTTTGAAATTACTGAAGACGGCGAGGAGAAGATTCTTGTAAAAGGAGGCCGAGGCGGTCTTGGCAATGTGCATTTTAAATCGGCCACGTTTCAAACACCACGCTTCGCGCAACCCGGCGAGGACCCTGTAGAGGGTTGGTTCATCCTAGAGCTTAAAGTTTTGGCTGATGTCGGTCTTGTAGGATTTCCAAACGCAGGGAAGAGCACACTGCTGAGTGTGGTCAGTGCTGCAAAGCCTGAAATTGCGAATTATCCATTTACCACATTGGTACCAAACTTGGGTATGGTCAACTACAGAGACTACCGTTCATTTGTAATGGCAGATATCCCTGGGATTATCGAGGGCGCTTCTGAAGGCAAAGGGTTGGGGTACCGATTCCTGCGTCACATTGAGCGCAATGCACTACTACTGTTCATGGTTCCTGCCGATGCGGAAGATTACAATAAGGAATACGAGATCTTACTGAATGAATTGGTGGCATATAATCCAGAACTGGCCGACAAGGATCGAATTTTAGCCATCACGAAGTCCGATATGTTGGACGATGAGATGCAGTCTGAGATTGCTGCACAGCTTCCCTCAGATATTCCCCACTTATTTATTTCATCGGTCACAGGAATGAATATCATGACCCTGAAAGATCAAATCTGGGCGGCACTTAATACCGACGCCTAATGAGCCTGTTGGCGGGAATATTAGAATTAGATGAGCAGGTTTTTCTAAGCCTGAACTCACTTTTTCCTGCTTCGAGCGATACCTTTTGGTTGGCTGTCACAAAAACCATTACATGGATTCCGTTATATGTGGTCATTCTTGCACGTCTGATTAAATCTGCGCCAAATCACAGTACTTGGCTTTTCCGAATAGCGCTAAGCATAGTTGGTGTCCTTATTTGGGACCAAGGTGCGGGCCTCTTCAAAGAATGGATCGCTCGACCAAGACCCTGTCAAGAAGAATTCGAAGGAATCCGTATCCTTGTTCATTGTTCACCTTATGGATTTTTCTCAGCACATGCTGCCAATGCTTTTGGTTTAGCTTTTTTGATGCGTAAATGGCTCAAGCCTTCGTGGTTCCCCATATTAGTAGTAGTGGCGTTGCTTCAGAGCTTTTCACGAATACACCTTGGCGTGCATTATCCTTTGGATCTTGTTTTTGGCGGCCTGTGGGGAATACTTATTTCCACTATTTTAGTACGCATCGATCAACAATTCTCATGAATTCCATCCCAGCTTTAGTAGCAGTTTTTCTCGGCGGCGGTATTGGCGCATCATTGCGTTACGGCAGTACGAAGGGAATGCTTGCATTGGGAATGATGGAAAGCCGCTTACATTGGGCCACGTTCATTATTAATATCATGGCCTCAGTTGCCTTGGTCTACGCCTACAAACTCACCCCTGAGAAAAGTACATTGCAGCTCTTCTTAGCTACGGGTATATGCGGTGGATGGTCGACATTCAGCACCTTTAGTTATGAAACGGTCCGATTGATCCAGCAGGGCAGAGAGTGGGAAGCCTTGGCGTACGTTTTAAGTAGTGTAGCAGTTGCCTTTGCGGCGATCTGGTTATTGGTGAAATAACCTATCGTATCAGGTTCAGGATACCTGATCTATTGATCAGTTTATCGTTTTGACCTTTTGAGAATACCTTCCAAGTATAGGTGCCAAATGGCGCTAAGGAGCCATTCGGGTTCGTACCGTCCCAGCCTATATCCGGATCGTCTGTGAAGAAGATTTCCTCACCCCAGCGGTTAAAGATTCTGAGTTCGTACGATTTTATACCCACCGCGGTAGGTTTGAAAATCTCGTTGGTACCGTCACCGTCCGGTGTAAAGGCATTTGGTACAAATATGAGTGTCTCCGGGTTAATTCTAATCATCGCTGTAGAAGTATCAGGACAATCAAAGGTGTTGATCACAACATGTTCAACCTCAAACCAGCCCGTGTCGCTGTAGGCATGATTAAAGGAGCGCAAGTTGTAGTAAAGACTACCGTCGCCCATGGAGGTGATGATATCGTCAGAGGGGTCGGAGCCAATATCGGAAATCTCAATGTTACTCGTGTATATCGTTGC
>JACESW010000087.1 GCA_013911625.1 Cryomorphaceae bacterium
GAAGTATACTGTAACACTTTGTCTTTGTCTAATTTATCTGCCAATAGATCACGCAGCCCTTTCTCATGCAATGAACTCTTGTACTTTACAGATACCTCCTCTTTGCCACCGCTCAACACCTCATAAAAGCGCTGAATGGCCGGCTGAAGCTCCTCGGTAAAGCTTTTACGATGTTGAAATATAACAGAACCCTCTTCAACCATTATGTCATCGTAAAGTGCTAACAATGAAGCATCAAAGGTGCGGTTAGAAGCAAAGTACTTTAAGGTTGTATTGCGCTGACCTAAAGCCTTATTATAATTCATCAACGCATTGAGATAGCTGCGACTGTTCTGGCTGATGGTTGCGTCAACGAGCTTCCGACGCGTTTCAGCTGCATCCAAAATGAGGTCTCTATCCATGGGTGAAATCATGACAACCGGCAAATAGCCAATATGATCCGCCAATCTTTCAACTTCTTTTCCATCCAGACGGATCTTTTTCTTCTGCCCCTTTTTCAAGCCAATGTCTAGACTGTGATCGCTTCCCTTACGCTCCAGGTTAGCCTTGATCAGCGCCATAGATTCACCGTGGGTAATATTTTGACTGTCGGTTGAACCGAGGTACGAGCGAGTCAAGCTTAGATAATGCAATGCATCGAGCACATTGGTCTTGCCATTACCGTTATTTCCGGTAATGATGTTGACCTTTTCATTGAAGTCCCAATGCGTTGTACGATGGTTCTTAAAATGAGTCAATTCTAAAGCACTAATGATAAGCTTGTCCATAGCTACAAAAATAGGCTTCCTAGAGTCAAAATTTGTACTATTTTTGGCGGACTCAATAATTATATAGCCATGGCTAAGAAGAATGCACCTGCACAGCAGGATAACTTAGGATTTGATAATGTAGAACAAACGTTGACTAAAACTGAGCAGTTTTTGGAAAACAACGCAAAACAAGTGGGCATCACTGTAGGTGCCGTTGTTGCGGTCGTTCTAGCCTTCTTTGCATACAATACTTATGTAGTAGCCCCTAATACCGCTGAAGCAGGTACCGAAATGGCACAGGCTATCAAATGGTTTGAGGCCGATTCTATGGACCTCGCTTTGAATGGTAACGGTGGGAACTACGGTTTCTTGGACATCATGGACGAATACGGCAGTACTCCTGCTGGGAATAGCGCACACTACTACGCAGGCCTCGCCTACTTTGCTACTGGCGATTTCGAAAGTGCTATCGAAACACTCGACAAGTACAGCGCTTCGAACACCGCAACAGGTGCAATGGCATTGGGTGTTATTGGTGATGCATTTGCAGAACTTGGTCAAATGGACGATGCTGCAGATTTCTACCAAAAGGCAGCTAAGTCTACTGACAACGCATTTACTACACCACTATTCTTGTGGAAAGCAGGTCTTGCTTTGGAAGCAAATGACGAAGCTTCAAAGGCTGTTAATCTTTACGAAAGAATTGCAGAAGACTACCCTGAATCACGTCAAGCAGCAGGTATCCAGGGCGTTATTGCTGCCTTGAAATAAGATGGCAACCGCACACCAGCATTTAGATAGCTCCAACAACGAGCAGGTTCCTTCAGGAGAAGGCAAACTCGTAGCTATTATTCGCGCTGAGTGGAATCACGAAATCACTTTCGGTCTTGCAGAAGGAGCCAAAAAGACGCTTCTTCAGCACGGCGTTGCACCTGAGGGTATTCTAGAAATAGACGTACCGGGAGCAGTTGAACTCACCTTTGGCGCTAAATCTGTCCTCGATGCACACGATCCTGATGCTGTTATTGCAGTAGGTTGTGTTATACAAGGTGAGACAAAGCATTTCGACTACGTTTGCCAGAGCGTCACTTACGGCATTACAGAACTCAACTTAAGTTACGACGCACCCACTATCTTTTGTGTGCTCACGGACAACACCATCGAGCAGAGCCGCGACCGAAGTGGTGGTAAGCACGGCAACAAAGGTGTTGAAGCTGCTGTTGCCGCATTAAAGATGATGGCGCTATAAGTGAACCTTCAAGGCACTTTTTAACTTAACTTCACGACAACCTAAAAAACAATATACATGAGAAAATGGATTGTGGGCGCATTGGCCCTAAGCCTCAGCTGGAGCGCATCAGCTCAAGAACTACCTCAACCGTCACCAACTTCTACCGTTGACCAAAGAATAGGTCTCACGGACTTTAGCATTACCTACAGTCGTCCTGCTACGCGCGGACGCGCCATCTTCGGGGACCTCGTGCCTTACAATGAAGTATGGCGTACTGGTGCGAATGCTTGCGTAAAGTTTAATGCCTCAACTGACTTTACCCTTAATGGTGATGCAGTACCTGCCGGAGAATATGCACTTTTCACCATTCCAGGTGAACAAGAGTGGACCATCATCTTATCTTCCCAAACCAATCTTTGGGGAAATACAGGTTACACGCAAGAGAGCGATGTACTACGCACAACTGTACCTGCCACTACTGGCGATTTTGATGAAAGCTTTACGATGAGCTTCAAAGCATTGAGCACGACTGGTGGCGAATTAGTACTAGAATGGGCCACTACAGAAGTTAGTGTTAACCTAGGAGTAGATTCAGATGGTGAAAGCGGTAAAAATGTCGCAAAAGCACTATCTGATGCTAAGCGCGCGTACAGAAATGCAGCAAACTACTACAGCGGTCAAGGCGATCATGAAAAAGCGCTAGCGACCATCGAAACTGCCTTACAGCTAGATCCAGAATACTGGTACACGAATTGGGTAAAGGCTAAAATTCTTTACGCGGCAGGGGATACTAAAGCCGCCCTAAAGCAGGGTAAAAAAGCAATGGACTTGGGAGCACCTGATTCTTACAGAGCCGGCTACGAGAAAGAAATGAAAGGCTGGAAATAATCTGCTTTTCCACTTCATAAAGAAACCCCGCCTCGAGCGGGGTTTTTTTATTCTGTATAATACCCTTGGCTTGTTCTAACATGGTACTCAGGATAAAATGAGTAGTCTGTTGCCATCCGCTTGTATTCAAACCACATTTTCTTTTGATAAGACTTCACCCACTCCTCGACGCTCATGCCAGATTCCAAGGCTTGCTGTAGTTGGTTTGAACCGGCCAATTTTTTAAAGAACGCATTGAAAAATTCTGGCGCCTCCGCGGGAGCATTCTCTTTCCAGTATGCATAGGCATCAAATAAATGGGTCCATTCTATTTCCATTGGGGCAGTGCTTAGATCTTGGGACAATTGGACCCCACCACATTGCTTTCCTTCAAACTTGGGATACTTCGATCCGTGATCTGGCGCAGGATTGAATTTATGCTCGTACCCTTCCCCATCAAGCCAAGGTGCACCAAAACGGGTAAATGGTGCATCGGTGCCTCGTCCACAAGAAATGGGTGTGCCCTCGAAATAACACAAGCTTGGGTAATGCCAAATGGCCTCTATGGAGCGCAGGTTAGGTGATGGAGGCACTTGGAATTCAGTGAAGACCTTATTGTGAGAATACCCTTTGCATCGGATAACTTCTATGCCGCCTTTTTTTTCAAAGGCCGTGCGCCACTGTTCATTCTCTGTCGCAGGCATCCAATGCTCACCATAGACCATGGAGGCATATTCTCCCATGGTTAAGCCGTGCACTACGGGTATAGGATGCAAGCCTACCATACTCTCGAAGCCTGGTTTCAAGATGGGACCGTCGATATAATGACCGTTTGGATTGCCCCGGTCCATAATCATGAGCGGGACACCGGCTTCTACACATGCATCAATGACATAGCTCAACGTAGTGCTGTAGGTATAGAATCGAACCCCGACGTCTTGAATATCATAGATAACCCAATCCAAGCCCTCTAGCCATTCGGTTGGTGGACGCTTCGTTTTACCGTACAAACTCTTGATGGGTATACCCGTCTTAGGATCGCGGCCGTCTTCCACATGCTCTCCAGCATCTTGCTGCCCTCTGAAGCCGTGTTCCGGCGCCCAGACCTGCTGTACATCAACACTCAGCGAAATCAAATGATCCACTGTATGGGTTCCGTTGGTCAATAAGGAGGTAGCATTGGCCACTACCGCCACAGATTTTTCGGTCAGCTTCATATAGTACTCCCCAGTCTGAGCAATACCTGGCACGTAACTTTCTTGACCCCGAGCAGAAAAGCACAGAAGCAATGCTGCGAATAACGCGAGAGTTGTTCTAAATTGCGGAAGAGTGAAAGAAGCTTTTTCCATAGCGCAAAAGATACGAAAGTCGTCGGGTCCCTCTGTGGTTCGACCACTGCTTAAGTTAAGTACTTATGCTACTGCCCTAGGCATGGCACTTGTCATTTTATCGATTACTTCAGGCAAGGGTTTACAACATGCCATCAACGACCAATTCAGGAGTTTAGAAGGGGATATCAATATCAATGAGTATTCCATGCGGCGCACTGGTGAAAGCGGTGCTATTCTACTCTCAGATTCGTTAGAAACTGCCATTTTATCGGAAGGATTGGTAGCGCACATGCATGCTGAAATCCGAAAGGCGTCGCTCTTGGTTAATCCATCACAAGATATTTTTGAGGGTATTGAGATTATTGGGTACGACAGTCTTAAAATGAATAGCTTTCTCGCGGACTTCTCTTTAAAAGAGCCTTCGAGTAAAGGACGCTATGGCATTCATGTTTCCAGTTCTTTACTGAAAAACCTGGCATTGTCGGTGGGTGATACCGCAGTACTAGTTTCTATCAGAGACCAACAAAGTGCACCAAGATTACGGGATGCCGTCGTATTAGGTGCCTTTGAAACAGGGTTGGACGAATTTAACCTGAACCACATCATCATGGATATTGAGGACGTGCGACGGCTAAACGGCTGGAGAAACGACAGCGTAACCCATTACAGCATAGTCTTAAACGATCCAGAGCACCGAAATACGGTTGCTGCCTATTGGAACGCCATTGTCCCCTACAACATGCAAGTTCAAAGCTTAGAGTACCGCCACCCCGCGATCTTCGGCTGGCTAGAGCTTTTTGATACAAACATCTTATTGGTATTGGCTATAGTGCTCATAGTTGCTGTAGCTAACCTGTGTATTGCTTTGCTCGTGTTGATTGTAGACCGCACCAGAATGATTGGTACACTAAAGGCGTTGGGCGCTTCGGATCGATTGATACTACAAGTATTTATGTGGCTAAGCATGCGTATACTGGCGCAAGGATTGGTGTGGGGTAATCTCATTGGATTGGGAGCAAGTTTTGTGCAATGGCAGTTTGGGATCATAGAATTGGACCCTAGTACTTACTACATTTCAGTGGCACCGATATCCTTCGATTTCGTTTGGATTGTTTCCGCCAATGCCGCTTTCCTGGCAGTAGCTTTTGTCGTCCTACGATTCCCAGTGCGGTGGATTTCAAAATTGGATCCCATAAAGAGTATAAGATTCTCTTAAAGCCTTTAGCGGCCTTGCAATAGTTGCGTAACTTAGAGGCAACCCAAATACAATATTATGCGTCCTATTTACGACAGCATCCTTGATACCATTGGAGATACTCCGATGATCAAACTCAATAAAATTGCGGCAGATTTTCCTTGTCCTGTGTACGCCAAGGTGGAATATTTCAACCCTGGACATAGTGTAAAAGACCGCATGGCCCTTAAAATGGTAGAAGATGCCGAAGCACGTGGTGATCTTAAGCCCGGCGGCACCATCATCGAATGTACCTCTGGGAACACAGGTATGGGGCTAGCTTTGGCGGCTATTGTCAAAGGCTACAAGCTCATATGTACGCTTAGTGAC
>JACESW010000088.1 GCA_013911625.1 Cryomorphaceae bacterium
GGTCGGACAAGCACCCACAGGGTTGTTAAAACTGAACAAGTGAATGGAAGGCTCGGTGAACACCATGCCGTCCAACTCAAAAAGGTTATTGAATTCAACCGGTGATTGCCCGTCCATAAAATCGATTAGACAGCTTCCACGTCCCTCGTAAAAGGCAGTTTGTATGGAATCTTGCAGTCGATGAATGTTTTCTTGGTCTCCGCGACGAACGACGGCACGATCCACGACAAGTGAAATTACTTTTTCATCGTAGGTACCCGTTTCGATAACATCGTCAATGCGCTCAATAGCCCCGTCTACAAGCATTCTTGCAAAACCTTGCGAAGCTAAAATTGTCAAGTGTTGGATGGCTGTTCTGTCCTTGTATGTAACAGGAGCGACAATTAAAAAGCGTGTGCCATCTTCCTTGGTATCAATGAAGTCGATGACGTCTTCAACTTGGTGGCGCTTTACCTCTTCCCCAGAAACTGGACTATAGGTTCGTCCTACGCGTGCGTAAAGCAGCTTGAGGTAATCGTAAATTTCTGTAGTTGTGCCAACAGTAGATCTAGGGTTCTTGCTGCTCACCTTCTGCTGTATCGCTACAGCGGGTGGAATTCCCTTGATGTATTCTACCTTCGGCTTGTCTAATTTCCCCAAGAACTGGCGCGCATAGGAACTCAGACTCTCCACGTAGCGGCGTTGACCTTCAGCAAATAAGGTGTCGAAGGCCAAAGAACTTTTTCCCGACCCACTAACTCCGGTAATTACTACTAACTGATTTCTAGGAATATCTACACTAACTTCTTTGAGATTGTGTACCGCGGCGCGTTTAATTTCTATGAATTCGGTCATGTGTAATTGGAGTGAAACCACAAATGTAACCTTAAAATGGTCCTACAGTTCCGGAGAATTGGATGATTTTGGAATAGTATTTGATTCTTTCCCGTATATTCACAGCAAACAAATGACTTGCCTATAGAGAGACTGCTACGCTAAATCCTTGATGTATGAAACTAGGAAAACTGGAAGACCACGACTTAGTGGCGCAGTACCGTAGCGGAAATGAGCAAGCCTTTGAGGTGTTGATTCGTAGACACCAAAAACGCATTTTCCTGCAGATTTATTCAAAAGTTCAAGACGCAGACGTCGCTGACGACCTGTTTCAGGAAACCTTTATTAAGATTATCCGTTCTTTGCGGAAGTCTAACTATGAGGAGAAGGGCAAGTTCCTGCCTTGGGCCATCCGCGTAGCAAACAATACTACTTTGGATCACTTCCGCCGCGAGTCCCGAAAGAAAGAGTTTAGACCCAGTGGAGAATTTACGGTGTTCGATACCTATGGCGAAGCGGATCAAAGCTATGAGCAAGAGGTAATTGAAGCACAGATCAATGAGGATTTGTACAAATTGATCAAATTCTTACCTGAGGACCAACGAAAAGTTTTGGAGCTGCGCATCTTTTGCAACTACAGTTTTAAAGAGATAGCAGAAGAGACTGATGTAAGTATTAACACAGCTTTGGGGCGCATGCGTTACGCCGTAAGCAACATGCAGAAGCTAATGGTGAAGCACAACATCAGTTTAGAATTTTAGGCATCGACATACTAAGGTGTTCATGGCGGCGTTATACCTAAAATCACAAACGAAGCCCATGGGAAAAACTTTACCTTATGAACATCTGGAGGTAGGAGCCTCTGAAAAAAGCATCCAAAACATCTTGGCCTTCTCTAAAGCCACACAGCAATTGAAGTTCGAGCATTCACCACCACAACTAGGTGAACTATTCAAAAACTAAAAAAGCCCGCAATTGCGGGCTTTTTTATGCTTCTGTGTTTGATTAATTCGCAACATCTGAGAAGAACTTCAGTCGCGCCAATCGCAACTCGTCTTCTTCATATTCGTCACCGAACTCTTCAGTAAGCTCTTCAATGGAACCTTCTTCACAATCTTCGGTCAAAAAGTCGAATAATTCTTCAATGCTGTCTTCATCGAGAATGTCCTCGAGGTAGTAATCAATATTCAGTTTAGTACCGCTGGTTACGATGCGCTCCATTTCTTCGAGCAATTGGTCCATCTTAAGGCCCTTCGCCTTGGCTATGTCATCGAACGGCAATTTGCGGTCGGTACTTTGAATGATGTACACTTTCAAAGCGCTCTTGTTTGCGACCGATTTGAACACCATATCCTGCGGGCGGTCAATGTCATTTTCCTCCACATACTTTTCGATGGCCTCCACCATCCTCGTACCGAACTTACGTGCTTTCCCTTCACCTACACCTTGGATGTTCTTCAGCTCATCAAGGTTACACGGATAAATGGTCGCCATTTCGCTCAAGGAATTTTCGCTGAATACAGCATAGGGTGGGACCCCTTTCGCATTTCCGATCTTCTTTCTGAGATCTTTGAGAATGCTGAATAGCTGCTTGTCAACGGCTACTACTTTGGTAGGAGCACTTGCCGCTGAGTTAAGGACATCATAATCGAGCTCTTTTCTTACGCGGAATGCTTTAGGAAGTTTGCCCGAAGCGGCTTTTTCAGTAATCTGTATGGTACCGTAGGCATCAATATTTTTGTAGAGGTAATGACGAATGATGCCTTGTCGAATCACCGCACGAAGGTGTACTTCGCTCTTATCTTTTTGCTTACCCCAGGTCGGTACGTTCATGGTGTCATTCTTCACAAGAACGGCCGAACGTTGACCGCGTAGGATGTTGACAATCTCCGTGGTTTTGAACTTGCCGTGCGTTTCTTTCACTGCAGCAATAACATCCAACAATTCTTCAGAGGCTTCGACCTTTTCTTTTGGATGGCGACAGTTGTCGCACATTTTATCACAGTCGTCCTCGTGGAAATCCTCCCCAAAGTAGTGGAGAATGGCGCGACGACGACAGGTAGCAGCTTCAGCATACCCTGTGGCCTCCTCTAATAGCTGACGTCCAATTTCTTGCTCGCTTACATTCTTTTTGTTTAGGAACTTCTGCAGACGCTCAATATCCTTGATGTCAAAGTATGTAATACACGATCCTTCGCCTCCGTCGCGTCCTGCTCTACCGGTTTCTTGGTAGTAGCTTTCTAGGGACTTTGGCATGTCGTAATGCAATACAAAGCGAACATCCGGCTTATCGATACCCATACCAAAGGCAATGGTTGCCACAATGACGTCGCAATCTTCATTGAGGAAGGCATCTTGGTGCTTCACACGTTTACCGGCTTCCAGTCCCGCATGGTAGGGCAGAGCATTGATGCCGTTCACTTGCAGTTGCTCGGCAAGGTCCTCAACCTTTTGACGTGACAAACAATAGACGATAGCGCTTTTGCCTTGGTTGGCCTGGAGCAGCTTGGTAATGTCTCTGTCGATATCGCGTTTGGGGCGTACCTCGTAATAGAGATTTGGGCGGTTAAAGCTTGATAAAAACACTCGCGGGTCTTCCATCCCCAATGTTTTCATGATATCTGCTTGCACTTTGGGCGTTGCCGTTGCGGTTAATGCAATGATGGGCTTTCTCCCCAATGCTTGAACGCTTTGCTTAATCGTTCTATAATCTGGGCGGAAATCGTGACCCCACTCAGAAATACAGTGGGCTTCGTCAATGGCAAAGAAGCTTATTTCTATCGATTTCAGCAGTTCTATATTGGCCGATTTGTTCAAGCTCTCAGGTGCTACGAACAACAATTTAGTAAGCCCTGATTTTAGGTCCGTATGTACCTGTTCCAATTGACCCTTGGTTAATGAGCTGTTTAAAACGTGTGCTATACCGTCCTGTTCGCTGTGCCCGCGTATCGCATCGACCTGATTTTTCATCAGTGCAATGAGTGGACTTACGATAATGGCCGTGCCTTCACTAGCGAGGGCGGGAAGCTGGTAACAAAGGCTTTTACCTCCACCAGTAGGCATAATCACGAACGTATCCTTACCTGATGCAAGGCTTTCAATGATAGCTTTCTGGTTTCCTTTAAAATCGCTAAAACCAAAAAACTGTTTTAGGTGATGTTCCCAATGATTCGAGGACATGTGCTCTGCGATGTATTTGTTCTTCCCTAAAAGATACGGGATTTAATCAAGGATTGTGAAGGTACATCAGAATGTTTTTCGGATTTTTGACCACAATTCTGTGTTATCAACATGAGTAGCGATAAAAACAACATGAGCTTTTTGGATCACCTCGGTGAGTTGCGTTGGCATCTAATGCGCGCTTCCATAGCCATTGTGGTTTTCGCTGTGGTAGCCTTCCTTTCGAAGGAAATCATCTTCGATACCATTATTTTCGGTCCTAAACAGATGGATTTTCCGACCTACACCTTTTTCTGCTGGCTTTCTGGCTTTGTAGGGGGTGAAGTATTCTGTTTTGACGAGATGCCCTTCGAGTTATTGAATATGAGAATGAGTGGCCAATTCCAGATGCACCTTTGGGTCTCATTGGTCGCTGGAATCATCATAGCATTCCCTTACGTGTTTTGGGAAATCTGGCGCTTCATCCAACCGGGCCTTCACGAGAAAGAGCGTAAGAATTCGCGCGGCGTTATTCTGTTCACAACCGTGTTGTTTATTCTCGGCGTATTGTTTGGCTATTACATCATTGTTCCTTTAAGTGTCCAATTCTTAGGCACCTACACTGTTTCCTCAGAAATCTTTAACCGCATTGATCTCACTTCGTACATCAGTATGGTGAGTTCAGTGACATTGGCTACGGGTATTCTTTTCCAACTTCCTATTGCCGTATACTTCCTTAGTAAAATTGGCGTTGTAACACCGGAACTATTGAAAACCTACCGCAGGCATGCCATCGTGGGTATCTTGTTGCTCAGCGCAATCATTACCCCTCCCGATATTGCCTCGCAAATCTTAGTGACGCTACCCGTACTTATCTTGTACCAGATCAGTATTATGGTAAGCCGCAGAATCATTAAGAACAAGGCCAAAGTGAAGATGTCTTAAGTGAAGTTAGAAGCACAACATATCGTAAAAAAATACCGCTCGCGCACCGTGGTTAACGACGTGAGTTTTGAGGTAAATCAAGGCGAGATTGTAGGATTGCTTGGTCCAAATGGAGCAGGGAAGACCACGAGTTTCTACACGGTGGTTGGGCTTATCCGACCGTTTAGCGGTCAAATCTTGCTCGACGGTACGCCCATCCAAAAGCTACCGATGTATAAGCGAGCTCAGATGGGTATTGGCTATTTGGCCCAGGAGGCATCGGTATTCCGCAAGCTCAGCATAGAAGATAATATCCTAGGTGTTTTGGAAATGGCGGGCTTGAGCGCGCAAGAGCGCGACGAGCGTCTTGAAGAGCTGCTCGATGAGTTCGGATTGCAGCATATCCGCAAAACTCGAGGTGATTTACTCAGTGGTGGGGAACGCCGCCGCACGGAAATCGCACGTGCTTTGGCGACCAAGCCAAAGTTCATCTTGTTGGATGAGCCGTTTGCTGGGGTAGACCCAATCGCCGTTGAAGACATTCAGATGATTGTGGCTAACTTGAAGAAGAAAAACATCGGTATTCTCATCACCGACCACAATGTTCAAGAGACTTTGGCCATCACTGACCGTACGTATTTGATGTTCGAGGGCCGTATTCTAAAAAGTGGTACCGCAGAAGAATTGGCTGCAGATGAGCAGGTAAGACGCGTTTACCTCGGTCAAAACTTCGAGCTAAGAGCACGTAAGTAATCTTTTACCCTTTTCAGTAGTGGCGGCTTCGGTGTTCGAGGTGCGCGCCCTTCATATTCTTTCAGGATTTCGGCAAAACGTGCTAC
>JACESW010000089.1 GCA_013911625.1 Cryomorphaceae bacterium
CCTCAGTAGTGGTGTTTGCTTTTGACGGTGAAAACCTAATCTCATTGGTAGGTGCGAAATCTGAAGAACCGTACCGCGGAGCTCCAATGCTTCCAACAAATTGGGTAAAGGCAAATGAAAGTGTCGAGGATGTAGCCAAGCGTATGATGACTCGTGTATTAGGCATGGACCAAATCTATTTGGAACAGCTGAATGCTTTTGCTAGGGTGTACAGAAACCCAATGGGGCGTGTGGTGAATATTGCCTATTACGCACTTTTGAATTGGGACGAGGTAAAGAATATCAAATTGCAAGAGGGATACCGTTGGGTAAGAAACGGCGAAGAGCCGGAGATGATCTTCGACCACAATGAAATTTACGAAATGGCTACGGAGCGTCTCAAGCGCCGTGTGAAGCGTCGTCCAATCGGTTTCGTGCTACTACCACAGCGATTTACCTTCAACAATATTCACGCGCTCTACCAGGCATGTTTAGGTAAGGAGCTAGATAAGCGTAACTTCAGAAAGAAGTTCATGCGTAGTGAATTATTGATAGATACAGAGGAAACCATCTTTGAAGCACCGGGCAATAAGAAGCCTTCGCGCTTATACGAGTTCAACCAACAGAAATACGAAAAGCTCACCCTCAAAGGGTATGACTTTAAATTCTAAATAAATAAGCCCGATGCTCTGCATCGGGCTTTTCTTATTGCTGTAAGCTATGGGCCTACTATGGCTTGGCGTATTCTTCCCAAGGAGTATTCTTGTACGCGTTGCTTCCGAAGAAGTTGGCAATCTTCAAGAATTGTACAGGCTCTTGGTAGCCAGGTACAGGGCTTAGCATTTCAAATTTATCATTCATGAAAATGACAGTAGGGTAGGACATTTTCCCATTGAGCAGTGCCGCCGCTAGTTCGTGGTATCCACGCTTACCTTGAGCAACAAAGGTGAAGGTGTTGTTCAAAATAGTGATGTCCTCTTTTTGTTCCGCATTGAATTTGACATTGTAATAATGTTCGTTCATGTACGCAGCAACCTCTGGTTTTTGGAAGGTCGCTTTATCCATGCGCTTGCACCAACCGCACCAATCTGTATAAACGTCTATGAAGATCTTTTTCGGATTTTCCTCCGACTGGGTCAATTCATAGGCCTCTTCAATACTCATCCATTGGATTTTCTCTTGAGCCATGCTCGATCCAAAGAACAGAAAGGAGATGGCGAGTAGTGTGTTTTTCATAGAGCCAAAATAAAAAACCCCACGCACAAGGCGCAGGGTTCATATGATAAAACTATGCTAAAGGTTACTCAACCCCGTGCATCAACTTATTAATTGGGCCTTTCAACAAAGCAAGTAGAATTGCGAAAGCAACAAGAACGTAACCAATTGTCGAGAATGTAGCGATGTACTTGTCCAGGCCTTCAGCAACGCTTAGCGCCTCTCCGCCTTCTTCACCACCACTAAGTGCTGCAATAGCACCAGCGAGGTAGTTCGCCATTGCGAAAGAAAGGAACCAACCACCCATCGCTGTACCAGCAATACTCTTCGGCGCCAGTTTGGTCACCATTGATAATCCAATAGGGCTTACAAACAACTCACCAGTGGTGTGCAGCATGTACAAGAATACTAGCGTTAATAGTGGTACCTGGTAGGCATCGTTAACGAACATAAGACCCACAAGGGTAACCAAGAAACCAGCACCAAGCTGCAGGATACCCAAACTAAACTTCATTGGAATAGAAGGGTTCTTGCCCATTTGGCTCAATTTGATCCACATCCATGAGAAGAACGAACCAAAGGTTACAATGAAGAACGGATTGAAGAACTGCGTCATAGAGGCAGGCATCATCCATCCGAAGATTTCACGGTTTACATTACGGTCAGCAAAAAGGGTCAATGACGTACCTGCTTGCTCGAAACATGCCCAAAAAACTACGTTGATAAGCATCATAATGACCAATGCGATCATGCGATCTCTCCATACAGGTCCTTCTTTGATACCAGCAGCAATCAATTGGTAAGCTACGTATAGGAAGATGGCAATGAGCAAATATTGTAAGATTTCATTCTTAGAAATCAATACGTAGCTCAATGGAATGAGAAGGAGGGATAAAACAGTAATGGTTTTCCAACGTTCCATGCCTAACCACTTTTCGCGGCCTGCTTCAGTGATCTCGATATTTGGTACGTGTCCGTATTTTTCACGTCCACCCCAGAAAATGAATAGGCCCAAAAGCATACCGAGACCGGCCAAGCCAAACCCGTATTCAAATCCGTAGGTTTCACCTACAAAAGCAACTACAGTTGTTGCCAAAAGTGCACCAATGTTAATACCGATATAGAAGATAGTAAAACCAGAATCGCGACGTGGATCACCATCATTGTATAGTTTGCCTACAATGGTAGAGATGTTCGCCTTGAAGTAGCCGTTACCTACGATCAAACCACCCATACCGATGAGCATTAAGCTTTCGCGTAGACCTGCATCCAAGCCAAACATATCAGTACCAGCAACCATTAGGAATTCACCAATGGCCATAAGAATGGCACCAAGAATAATAGCATAACGGTAGCCTAGGTAAGAATCGGCCATGCGACCACCCAAAACAGGGGCAGCATAAACCAAAGCGGTATAGGCACCATAGATTAGTGACGCCTCAGCATCACCTTTTAATAGAGATTTTACTAGGAATAGTGTCAGAAGGGTACGCATTCCGTAGTAACAGAATCTTTCCCACATTTCAGACATAAATAGCGTCCACAGCGCTGGTGGATGCTTCATACTTTGGTCACTCATGTTTCAGTGTGTTTTTGTGTTACGCAAGTATAAGATTTATTTGGTCACGGCCGGTTATAGATTCTCGGCAATGAAGCCTGTCATCATTCGGTACAGGTGCATACGTGTGTTTCCGCCGAAGATTCCGTGGTTTTTATCGGGGTAGGCGAACCATTGGAATTCTTTATCCGCCTGGATGAGTGCCTCAACCATACGCATAGAGTTTTGTACATGCACATTATCATCTCCAGTTCCGTGGATCAAGAGATATTTACCTTCTAGACCGTCTACGTGAGACAATGGACTATCTGCATCGTACCCATCTCCGTTATCGGCAGGGAGTCCCATGTAGCGCTCTGTATAGATGTTATCGTAGAAACGCCAATTGGTAACCGGTGCTACAGCCACGGCCATCTTGAATACTTCAGGGCTTTGGAACAAACAGTTAGAGGCCATGTAACCCCCGTAACTCCAACCAAATATGCCTATGCGATCGCCATCGATGTAAGGGCGTTTGGCCAATTCTAAAGCCGCCTCTGTCTGATCGCGAGTCTCAAGTTTCCCCATTTGGCCGTAGGTACTTTTCTTAAATTCTTCACTACGTCCGTCGGTTCCGTGGTTGTCTACACTAACCACAATCATGTCGTATTCATTCGCAAGCATTTGGAACCACATACCATTAAATGCGTCATAGCTGTTCTCTACGGTCTGACGGCCAGGCCCACCATAAACAAACATGAACATTGGGTAGGTTTTACTTTCGTCAAAGTCTACCGGCTTGATCATCCAAGCGTTCAGGTCACCGCCTGTTGGGGTACTTACCGTGAAAAATTCTTTCGGTGAATAGGTGTATGCCTCCAAAGCTGCTTCCGCCCGTTTGTTCTCTTTGAGTGTACGAACGATGCTTCCGTCGTTGCTTCTCAATGTAACTACTGGTGGTACCCCTTCGGCACTGTAGGTATTTACGAAAAGACTGAAATCGTTAGTAAAGGTGCCACGGTGGGTTCCTTTTTCACTGGTGAGCAGTTTCTTGCTGCGACCATTGATGCGGATGCTGTATATGTTACGCTCAGTAGCATTGATCTCCGAGCTCTGGTAATACAAACGCTTGTTTTCATCGATGCCGTAGAACGAAGTAACGTTAAAGGCGCCTGAGGTGATCTGACGCTTTACTTTACCCTGTGCACTGATATGGTACAGGTGGTTCCAGCCGTCTCGATCGCTAAGCATGATAAATGAGCCATCTTCTAGGAAGTACAATTCATCATTGATTTCAAGATACTTCTCGTCAGTTTCGTGGTAGAGTAGGGCATGTTCGCCACTTGGCGCATCTACTGCATAAAGTTTAAGGTCATTTTGCAACCTGTTCATGCTTTGAATCACCCACGTACGATCGTCGGACCATTTTGTACGTGGTAAGTATTCGTAAGGCGTCTTATCAAGCACCTGACGGACGCTTCCGTTTTCGCTGTCCCATAGGTGTGCGGTTACTACACTATTGTCTTCACCAGCCTTCGGGTATTTGAAGGTATATGGGTTAGGGTACAATTTATTCCCGTAAACATCCATATTGAAACTCCTCACATTGCTCTCGTCAAAGCGTAAAAAGCCGATGTAGCGTGAATCCGGTGACCACCAGAATGAACTAACTAGCGCAAATTCCTCTTCGTACACCCAATCCGTTGCACCGTTGATAATGCTATTAAAAGCCCCGTCATTGGTGATTTGTATATGCTCATCTGCTGCGATGTCGTAAGCATATAGATTGTTGCCTAAGACGTAAGCCACGTGCTGGCCATCTGGTGAGTAGGTTGCATAGCGAACCTTTTCGTCACGAAGCTTTTTAGCAGTACCCGATTCGAAATCGGCCAGCCAAACCACACTTCGAGAGCTGTATCTGTAAATGCCCACCGTTTCGGTTTCTAAAAGGGCAGCGGTTTCATCTGCGTTGAATGAATACCCATCGAAACCGTTCAATCCTTCTGCAGATGCGATATCGAAAAGTGTCGCCACTTTTTCGCCGCTTTCGTAGCTGTATTTATCAATGGTTTTTTGCGTGGTGGCGGAATAGTGTGCACCGTCATTCATACTGCGCAATCCACTGATGCCGCCGGCATAGAATGAATAGCGTTGCCAGAGGTCACTAAGAGTAATAGATTGCTGTGCTACCGCAGTAAAAGAAAGGGCAACACATAGGCTAATGGAGAATAGTTTTTTCATGGAATTCAATTCTGTGAGCAGCTAAAGATAACTCAAGAATTGCCATGAATAAAGGCCTAATTATTCAGATTCAGGGGCAAGGGTTACCGCAAGACCTTCGAGGTCAGGATGCATGAAAATTTGACACCCCAATCGGCTATTGTCCTCCACAAAAAAGGCTTGATCGAGCATGTCCTCTTCGTCGTCCGAAGGTTCTTTGAGTTCATGATCGCTTTTCACGTAGCAATGGCACGAGGCACACATGGCCATCCCCCCGCAAGTACCTTTTACGGGCAATTCGTACGATTTACAAACCTCCATGAGGTTCATGTTCATGTCCGTTGGAGCAACGAGTTCATGCCTTTGGCCTTCGCGGTCAACAACAACGATGTTGATATCTACACTCATCTTATTCTAGGCTGCCTACACCGCCCATAACGGTGGTGTATTTGAACGATAGTTTTTTATCTGGATAGGCACGCTTGAAGGCGCTTTGAACCATGATGGTACCCTCGTGGAATCCACAAAGGATAAGCTTCAGCTTGCCAGGATAGGTATTGACGTCGCCTATGGCGTAGATACCTTCAATGTTCGTGCTGTAATCTGTAGCATTATCAACCACAATTGAGTTTTTCTCGATTTCCAATCCCCAATCGCCTATAGGTCCAAGGGTAGGAGTAAGACCGAAGAGTGGCAACCAGTCGGTACATTCAATCACTGTTTTACTACCGTCTTTAGAATGGATAGTTACAGATTCTAGCGTTTCAACACCTGCTACTT
>JACESW010000009.1 GCA_013911625.1 Cryomorphaceae bacterium
GAAGTGCGTACTGCAGGTTTCGGGGGTGCCAACCGCTACAAAAACCTAGAAGGGTTCTCGAATTCCGAGCTCCTAGTAGATACGCGCAAGAAGTTAGATCAAGTTGCCAAACGCGCTTATGTACAAACTAAAAGTTTCGACGATGTCGTTGAAATGGCGCGCAACAAAGAGCAAATGCTGGCCTCTATTCCTGCTATTCAGCCTGTGGCGAATAAAAATCTGAAACGCATGGCTTCTGGCTACGGCTACCGCATCCACCCGATTTATAAAGTACGTAAGATGCACTGGGGAACGGACTTCTCGGCTCCTACTGGCACGCCCATCTATGCGACCGGCGACGGAAAAGTGAGTACCTACAAGCGCAGCCGCTCGGGCTACGGCCGCCACATTGTAATCGACCACGGCTTTGGGTATCAAACACTGTATGCACACATGAACAAGATTGAAGTGCGTCGTGGACAGCGTGTGAAGCGCGGTGACCTCATTGGTTATGTCGGCTCAACCGGTTCTTCTACGGCACCTCACCTGCATTATGAAGTCATCAAGGACGGTCGTAAGATCAACCCAATCAACTACTTCTTCAACGATCTTAGTGCAGAACAGTACGAGGAAATACTGAAAATCAGCTCTCACTCGAACCAGAGTTTCGATTAATAGTCAATAAGTTCATACCTTCATAGTATGAATCAACTGCCGGATAAACTGTATTATACCATTGGTGAGGTGGCCAAACACTTAGGTCTAAATACCTCGAACCTTCGCTATTGGGAACGCGAATTCAAACAATTACATCCTAAAAAGAACGCCTCCGGTAAACGCAAGTATTCCAAGGATGATGTCGCAGTGATTGTAACGATTAACCACCTTGTCAAGGAGCGCGGTTTCACTATTGAGGGCGCAAAAAAACACCTGAAAGACGAAGGTAAATCTGCGGTAACCAAAGTTGAAGCCCTAGAAAAATTGGGCTATGTAAAGTCAGAATTGCAAAAAATCCTGCGAACGATGCAGGCAGATTAAACCCTAACCACAAATTACCAAAATGAAAAAATCGACCATTACCCTCTTAGTTATAGCTCTTATTCTTGTCGGCCTTGTAGGCTGGATTATCGGCAGCTTCAATGGCTTAGTTACTCTAGACGAAGAAACCAACGGAAAATGGGCACAAGTTGAAAGTGCCTACCAACGTCGAGCTGACCTTATCCCAAATCTTGTAAATACCGTAAAAGGATATGCAGATTTCGAAAAAGAAACACTCACAGGCGTGATTGAAGCTAGATCAAAAGCGACTGGAATTAACGTCGACGCTAATAACCTCAGTCCTGAGGCCATCGCAAACTTCCAAGCAGCACAAAGTCAATTAAGCGGTGCTTTATCGCGCTTAATGGTAACTGTGGAGCGTTACCCTGATTTAAAAGCCAATCAAAATTTCCTTGGACTACAAAGCCAACTAGAAGGCACCGAAAATCGTATTAAGATTGAACGCGACAGATTCAATGCTAGCGTAAAAGATTTTAATGCCACCATTCGCAAGTTCCCAAAGACGATCATCGCTTCAAGCTTTGGTTTTGAAAAGAAGGGGTACTTCGAGGCAGACGCAGGAAGCGAAAAAGCACCTGAAGTCCAGTTCTAATGAGTGATTACGTACGTTCACTACTCTCTGAAGAACAAGAACAATCCTTGGTTGACGCCATTACTAAGGCAGAGCTCCATACTTCAGGTGAAATCCGAATTCACTTAGAAAAATCTACAGGTAATTCTTCTGCCGAGCAGCGCGCCAAGCAATGGTTCGGCAAATTAGAAATGCATAAAACCGCCGAGAAAAACGGCGTGTTGTTCTACCTAGCTATTGAAGATCGCAAGCTCGCCTTGTGGGCAGGTGAAGGGATCAATAAAAAAGTTCCCGTCAATTTTTGGCAAGAGATCATTGACCTTGTGATCAGTGAATTTAAAGTGGGACATTTCTCTGAAGGTCTTACTGCCGGTGTAGAGAAAACAGGCGAAGCCTTGGGGCAATTTTTTCCTCGTCAGGACGATGATGTTGATGAGCTATCTAACGAAATATCTAAAGGCTAGCCTATGAAGCGTTGGATACTATTAGTACTACTTCCCGTCTCCCTGTTTGCTCAAAATGCGCAAGACTTACTCAATGCCCCGGCACCGAAGCGTTTGGTTTCGGACTACAGTGACATCCTATCACCGAAGGAAGAAGCCTATCTAGAAAATCTACTGCTGGATTACGCAGATACCACCTCTACCCAAATAGCCGTTGTTACGGTGGAGACCACTGGCGGAGACAACATCAATCTAATTACAGCGGAGATTGCGGCAAACTGGAAGATTGGCCAACAAGGTAAAGACAACGGATGCCTCATCCTAGTAGCTTCAGGCGACCGGGAAATTTCCATTCAAAACGGATACGGCCTTGAACCTTATTTAACCGATTTTACCTCCAAACAAATCATTGAAAACGACATTTTACCTGAATTCAAAGGGGGTAGTTATTTCAAAGGTTTAGTGGCCGGATCGAATGCTATTATGCAGGTGCTTGATGGCACCTACGAAGGCAAAGGTGGGCGCTCTAGCAGAAACAGATCGCGAAAAAAGAACTTCGGCAAGCTCCTTTTTCTCATCATTTTCATAATCATTTACCTCAGCAAGAACTCTCGAGGAGGCGGTGGAGGCGGTGGTTACCGTACCGGTCCTTTTTGGTGGGGTATGGGCTCAGGTTATACCATGGGAAGTATGGGACGCTCCGGCGGTGGCGGCGGATTCTCTAGTGGAGGATTTGGCGGTTTTGGAGGCGGCGGCTTCGGCGGTGGGGGAGCTTCTGGATCCTGGTAGCATTGATACAACTAAAAAAAGCCACCTCTTTCGAGGTGGCTTTTTATTTGAATTGAGCTTGATGTTTTAAAACTCGAAAGTCAAACCAGTCATGATGTTAAAAGTCGCTTGTGCGTAGTAGTAGGCAAAGTCGCCCCACATATATCCATTGGCTGCATAGGATGTGTTGCCCAAGTTTCTGAACTCCACAAATCCAATCAATCGTTGTACATCGCTACAATTCCAAGTGTACGAGGTACGTGCATTGATGATGTGATAGGCCGGTAGGCTATGTGCCTCAAGACCTTCGTTCGACATATATTGTTTGCCTACATATTGGTTCCAAAGTGTCGCCTCAAAACCTTTTTTAGCATACGTTAAACGTGCACTAGCTACTGCGCCAGGAGAAAAAGCAATTGGCGTATTGTCCACAAAAGAAGATAAAGGATCGCTTACCCAGTTCACATTCTCGTTCTGACTTAAAGCCACATTGGCCGTCGCTGAAAGCGACGAAGTCAACTCATACGCACCCGTAAACTCAACTCCTTGACGGAAGCTCTGTCCAACATTCTCACGGATTGGATATCCTTGAGCGTCGATAGCACCTGTAAGGACCAATTGGTTTTGGTACTGTTGACGGTAAGCATTCACATCGAAGGCCCAATGATCTCCTGCCTTGCGATAATTCAACTCCACATCCAGCATGCGCTCCGCATCGAGTTCATCTGCAGATGCCGCATATTGTAAATCTGTGCGGTTCGGCTCGCGGTGCCCTACCCCAGCATAAAGCCCGAACAGCTCATTCTTACCTAAATCATAGGTCAAACCGACTTTGGGATTGAAAAAGTTAAAGGTGCGATCAAAATAAGCTGAGCCCGTTGCTGAGCCACCAGTAGAACTGTGGTTTACGTAGCGGTATTGTGCATCGGCATAGACTAGCAATCGGTTCTGCGTGAAGGCGTATTTTGCATAAATATTCGCGTCGTCTTTGCGCGCATCGCCTTGGTAATAATTGCCGGCAAGGGTACTCACATTCGGGTTGTTGGCCCAAATCACGCGACCAAAGTGCCCACCGTCGTACCGGTGCACGCCACCGCCCAACTGAATACGGTGGTCTCCGTGATCGTAGGTCCACGATGAAGTTGCGCCATAAAAGTCGTTGTCTAACCACTTGCGCGTAACCACATCGCCATACGAAACAGTGTCGCCCGCCGCAGTGTAATAGGGCATCAGTCCAAAGTCCATAAAGCTCAATCCGAGGACTGAACCTTGATTGTATTCCTCATAGTAACCCGCGCCAGCAGTGTGGTGCAAAGCCGCAGCAAAAGTGCCTCCAAAGAGATTTGAGTAGCGGTAGTGCAACTGTGTATGCTCTTGCCCGTAGTTGTCTACTTGATCGTCGTAGGTACCCACAACGTTCCAAGCATCATCGTAAATAGCTCCCGCTGCGTTCGTACGCGGTGCGGCATCCCAGGCGCCGCCGTACATAGTGGTAGAATCGACCCCATACCAAGCCTGATAGGTACGTTCGCCACCGCCAAAGCGTACAGCCTCAACGTAATGACCGCCACCGGCAAAACCAGCGCTCACATAGTACGATTGTAGATCTGAAGACGCGCGCTCCACATAGCCGTCTGAAGTGATGGAAGAGATGCGCGTATTCATCCAAAAACCGCTTGCGGTCTTCCCTGTGCTCGCTTCCATGGTAGCACGTTGTGTGCCATAAGATCCGGCGCCCAGAGTGATACGCCCGCCTTTTTCACCAGCACCCAAGGTGCTTAGACCGAGGCTTGCTCCAAATGCCCCGGAACCGTTGGTAGAGGTTCCGACACCCTTTTGTAATTGGATGGCGTTTGTAGAAGACATGAGGTCTGGTGTATTCACCCAAAACACGCCATGGCTCTCCGCGTCATTCATAGGAATGCCGTTAACGGTAACATTGATACGTGTGATGTCTGAACCACGAACACGCATGTTGGTATACCCAACACCATTTCCTGCATCGGAAAAACTAACTACGCCAGCGACATCCTGTAAAACATAAGGAAGATCGCGACCCGTGTTCAGCGCTTCAATATCCTTTTCTGTAAGATTAATCTGTGCGATTGGGTCGTTCTTTTGCGCCCAAGTGCCCAGTACATTCACCTCATTAAGTTCCACATTTGGAAGAAGGAGAATGTCGATTTTAGCCGAATCGGCTTTTTCTTGTGCAGTAGCAAATAGCGAGAAAGCTACAGCAGCTGCGGTACACATGAATTTATTCATGAATTTGGTTTTTAAACCACGTCAAGGGGCAACAACGTGTATTACACATATTATTGCTTATCGTTCCTTGGCAGCATTACCTGCCCAGGTTCTATGGGTATGTTCTCAGCCCGTAGGTCGAACGACTTTCTGGGCACCCCTTTGAGACAACGCAAATGTATAACACGAAAAGCGTATGTTAGTGTTCATGAAAAAGATTGTTCGAATTAGCGGAATTATAGGCTACTCTAGTTTGTTCTTAGGTGGTTGGTTTAAAATACTTCATTTGATGGGTGCTCCTTCATTATGGTTGTTAGGAAATATTTTTACCGGAGTATTTATTCTCACCTACATCATTGATAAGCTGCGCAGTCGCTCTTAATCTTTGAATTTCTCAAGCAATCCTACAGGACGCAGTCGGATTTGCTCCCCTCTCTGAGGCTGACGGCCGACCGGAAAATCATTGTATTTATAGAGTTTATCGAGCGATACTGCATGCTGCTGACTAATGGCGCGCATAGTCAATCCTTCGGAAGCAATGACGAACTTCTGTTTTGATCGCGGCTTCTTGTAGTCGATGTACACCGCTTCGCCCGAATGAAATACCGTTTCGTATGAGGCATCATTAATACTTAGAAGGACTGGAACTCTCATGTGCAACGAATCTGCCAAATGTTCCAGGGTCTCCCCTGTTTTAAGTACGACATAAGGTGTTCCGTTCTCGTGGTACTTCATTCTATGAATTAGAAATTTCTTCTTCGCATTGGTCACGGGCTTGCCCTTCGCGTTCAAGGTGGGTCCTTCTGTTTTCACGGATAGTGTGTCCTCGGAGGCTAGTAGCGGTGCCGTGGCAGCAAAATCAAACCGGTGCAACTCCTCTTGTTCTATGATGCGAATGAGCTTGTCTGCATAGTCCGGGGCGGTCGCATAGCCAGCCTTCTTTAGACCCTTCGCCCAACCCTTGTAATCTGATGGTTCCAATTCAAACAAGAACTCGTACCTCGATCCGCGGACTAAAAAATCTGTATGGTCTTCGTAACTGTGCCTAACCTCCTTGTATGCCCTAAAACACTCGCCTTTGGCATCATCATCATGGTAGACTTTTTCACCCGTCCAACTGCCGTGGCATTTGATTCCAAAGTGGTTGTTTGACTTCTTGGCCAATTCACTTAAGCCGTTTCCACTTTCCAAAATTCCTTGCGCCAACGTAATCGACGCTGGAATCCCACTTCTATTCATCTCATCTACAGCGATTTGCGAATAATTTAACACATAAGCAGTACGCGCATTGGTCTGTGCAGTCATCACCAGAGCTGTGAAACTAACTATTAGGAGATGGAGGTAACGGTTCGTTAACATTGGACATACGATTTGACTACAAATTGCATTTTCCTTTTTGAAGTTTTTTCAAATGGGCCACTGAGTTATTAAAAATTTGAGGGCTAACTCCCACAGAATCAAAAAATGAAATTGTTAATAACGCTTTTTAGGAAGGTCTTGAATCTGTAAATCGATTTGGTAGTTTAGAAATGAGTCTAAACAAAAACACTACGCAATGAATACTAACGATTTCGGAATGGACGATTCTTTCGCAAGCTTCGTTCAAGAATTAGAGCAAGCAGAGCAACCCAAAGCCTGCAGCATTGACAACCCAGAATGTGAGGCTTGCGGAAGCTAAATCACATCTGTAGAACACATTAAAAACCCCCGGTTCGCTGCGCGAACCGGGGGTTTTTAATTTCCACCCGCCCTACTTTGCTAGTCTTGATAAACGCTCCAAGAACTATTCATATAAAGCAATAGTAATAATCCAGCCATGAGGACAAAACCGAAGCCTACGGAAGCCGCTATTTTTATTCCAGACCCTTTTGATTTCCCAAAGGCGACACGATGAAACGCAATACTAAAAGCGGTAATAAGCGCCGTGTACACAAAATAAATGACCCAATTCCAACCGTCGGACATCCAGCGAAAGTCATAATAGCCTTCGTCCATCCACATAAAGAATTGGCTCACAATGTGAACCCATAAAAAGATGCGTGCATACGAGCGACGAACCAAAGACACTACAACAGGTACGTAAATCCTACTCCCAAGTAGTTGTTCCACCCATTGATCTCGTACTTCAAACCCAGTGCATTGATACTGCCGTCAAAGCCGTACCATTGAATGTCCATGCCAATCGGAATAGTAAATACATTCACGGGGTTGTCTGGATCGATAAACAATAAATCCACTAGTCCGGTCTTTTCAGAATAATCCGCACCGGTCATGTATCCAAAACCGACATTTAAGAAAATGTCAAAGACGTCGCCCTCCCACAATTTACCGAAGCGCACTTTTGCTGAAGTGAATCGACCCACATTATAGCTGTACTGAGGAAGCGCATAATTGCTGCCAAAAGCACCATTGCGAATGTAGGAAGCTGTAAAAGCAAGTACACCCCCATTATCTAGGTCGTGCAGGTACCCCCCTAATTCATATTCCTCGCCAAGAACAAATGCGGTAGGATCTGTGAGAAGTGTGTGATAGCCCGCAAGAATGCCCATATCTATCTCCCCTAAAGTCAATTCTGCCTGCGCGTTAGAAAAAAGCGGAGCCAAAGTGAATAGAAGAGCAAATTTTAAGTGGCGCATGCGGGTGTTTTGTTTCCTTAAATATCAGAAAAACTATGCCAAAAAAGAAGCCACTTCTATTTGAAGCGGCTTCCTTATCACTAGTTCTTAGTATCTGTAGTGTTCTGGCTTGAACGGTCCTTCAACCTTCACACCGATGTAATCGGCTTGGTCTTTACGAAGCGTCTCGAGCTCTACACCAATCTTAGCCAAGTGCAAGGCTGCTACCTTCTCGTCCAAGTGCTTAGGAAGCGTGTACACTTTGTTCTCGTACTTATCGCTGTGGTTCCACAACTCCAACTGTGCCAATACCTGGTTGGTAAAGCTGTTCGACATTACAAACGACGGGTGACCTGTAGCACAACCAAGATTTACTAAACGGCCTTCTGCCAATACGATAATCTCGTTGCCTTCTACATTGTAAAGGTCTACCTGAGGCTTAATCACCTTCTTCGTATCGCCATACGTTCCGTTCAACCATGCCATATCGATCTCGTTGTCGAAGTGGCCAATGTTACAAAGGATGGTTTTATCGTTCATCATCTTGAAGTGCTCTTCAGTGATGATGTCTTTGTTTCCTGTTGCTGTAACAACAATCTGTGCACGTGGGATAGCGTTTTCCATACGCTTCACCTCGAAGCCGTCCATCGCTGCTTGCAATGCACAAATAGGATCGATCTCAGTAACGATCACACGAGCACCTGCACCGCGCAATGATGCCGCAGTTCCTTTACCTACATCACCGTAACCGGCAACAACAGCAACTTTACCTGCGATCATCACATCCGTAGCACGACGAATCGCATCTACTGCTGATTCTTGACAACCGTATTTATTATCAAACTTCGACTTCGTTACAGAGTCGTTTACGTTAATCGCTGGAAGTACAAGCGTTCCGTTGATCTCACGTTCGTACAAGCGGTGTACACCTGTTGTAGTTTCTTCTGACAATCCTTTGATGCCGGCTACCAACTCTGGGTACTCGTCGAACACCATATTGGTCAAATCACCACCGTCGTCCAAAATCATGTTTAACGGCTGACGGTCTTCACCGAAGAATAGCGTCTGCTCGATACACCAGTTGAACTCTTCCTCGTTCATACCCTTCCAAGCATAAACAGGAATACCTGCTGCTGCGATGGCTGCTGCCGCGTGGTCTTGGGTTGAGAAAATATTACAAGAAGACCAGGTCACATCTGCACCTAGCTCTACTAATGTTTCAATCAATACCGCCGTTTGGATGGTCATGTGCAAACAACCGGCGATGCGCGAACCTGCCAAAGGTTTACTTGCACCAAACTCCTCACGCAGGGCCATAAGACCTGGCATCTCTGCTTCAGCAAGCTTGATTTCTGTGCGGCCCCAATCGGCCAATGACATATCTTTAACTTTGTACGGTACGTACTGTGTAGTTGTACTCATGTAGTATATAAATTTGCTGCAAAGATACACAACACAAGGGTCTTACAAACAGTTCAATAGAATGTTGATTTATCCATTTAAATACCTCGAAGATTCCGTTCAGGTTTCCTTCAACCCTGATTCCCAGGGCGAGACTATTATGGACCAATTCAGCGTTGCCGATCATCAGCGATTCGCCGAACTGAAATCTGAGCCGAAAAAACAGGAATTTCTTTGGAGCCGCGCCGCTCTTCACTGCGCCGGAACTGATTTGAAACACATCGAATACCAAGGCAAGAAACCCGTCCTAAACAACGGGCACATCAGCCTAAGTCACTGTAAAAAAGGTGTTGCCGCTGTATTCAGTGAAGAGCTGGAAGTTGGAATCGATATCGAAACTAAGCGCGAAAACCTAAAACGTATCGCCCAAAAATTCACCACGGAAGAAGAACTCGCTCGTTTTGATTGCGAGCCGCATACCGCACTTCAATTCGTTTGGGGGATTAAGGAAAGCCTGTTCAAACTCTATGGATACGGCAGTGTAGACTTCAAGGAACATCTTGAAATCACCGCCTTTGAATGGGATCCCCAGAAAAGACAAGGATGGGGTATCGCATGGATTGGACAGACCTGCGAAGAGCGCCCCCAACCGCTCCAGTGTTTGGTACAAACCGCTTTGGTTGGCGAACATTATCTATGCATGGCGACACACAGAATACCCACCGTTCCCATCGAAAGCGAGCGAACTGTATTGCGCGAATGGGTTCCAAACGATGCACCTTGGTTGTATCAACTCAATATGAATCCACAGGTCGTACGGTACACGGGTGATGCTGGATTCACCTCAACGCAGAGTGCCTTAAACCTGATAAAAAGCTATCCAAACTACCAGCGCGACGGATACGGACGCTGGATGGTCATTGATAAATCAACAGACCACCCGATCGGTTGGTGTGGACTTAAAAATAACCCTTGGGGCATCGATCTTGGCTTCCGTTTCTTCGAGGCGGTCTGGGGCAAAGGCATCGCCACAGAATGTGCCTTAGCTACCGTTGAAAAAGCCAAAGCACTTGGACTTAGAGATCTGATCGGTCGCGCACTGTCCGAAAATGTTGGAAGTTGGAAGGTACTAGAGAAAGTGGGCATGCAACGCTACGAAAGCTTGCCTATTGAAGATTTTGCACAGAACTATAATATCGCTGAAAAAGACCTCGACAGCTGGAAAGGACTGATGCTTTATATCTATAAATTGGAGTTGTCGTGAAAATAGTAGTAACCGGAACTGAGAGCACCTACAAAAGCACGCTTACCCAAGCGCTGGCTCAACAGTTCTCGTTTGTTTATACCAAAGAGTATGCAAGAGAATACCTGGAGGAAATCGAACCAGATACACCTGTAAACCCGATGCCTCGAGCCGACTACGATCGTATCGAACAAGGCCAGCTGCAAAGTCAAAAATCACACGGATACTTCGACAATTTCGGACACCGAATATTCGATACCGACGGCATTACTCTTTACATTTGGAAAGCTGATAAATACGGAGAATTAGACCCCAAACTGTTGGATATCCCCGAAGATGTCATTTATTTCTTGTGCTATCCAAACGTTCCTGCAGGCGAGGATCGATTGCGCATAGATGCACAGCGCAGAACGTCCTTACATGGAGAGTACCTCAATGTGCTCCATCGTTTGCCGAACAAGGTCATACATCTCGACCAACCAACATTAGAAGCGCGGCTAGCCTACGCCCAAAAAAGTATTGAGGAATTACTAAACGACGCGGTTTAGTTTCTCATTGATGTGCTGGCGCGCATTGTTCCATTTCTGGAATTGCACCATGTAGTAGTTGTAATCTGCATTTTCCATGCTTAGATACTCCTTCAATGCATTCAACTTGCGCTCAACGTGAACGTATTTCAAGCGCAGCGTTGTTTCATTGACCAATGGGAAAATGGTATTTTTTTCGTCCGGGAGGTAAATCTCTTTCGACTTCCAATTCGCCAAGGTATACTTCTCCGTCAACGCTTCCGTGACCACTGTGATGATCTCAGGATCTTCCCTGCGCACCCACCAATCTGTATTGGGTACATGCTCTTTTTCTACCTCGTCGGCGAGCATGTTGTACATCTTAGAAAAAATTGGCGTTGCAAATTCTATTTGATCTTCTTCAATTTCGTCTACAATCCAAGTAGCGATAGAGACCGGTATTACTTCCTCCTCATCCAGATCTGCATCTAGCATCGCTTCAGTGCCCTTGGCCACCAAAAGATGGATGATACGCTCCTCTTGCTCGAAGCCGTGAATCTTGACCATTCCGGCCTCACGGGGTTGAACCACCTCCATGGGCGGCGCCGATGCTTGTCTTTTCTTTTGCTGTCGCTGCTGAATGCCTTGTAACCTGCCGAGCTCTTCATAAAGGGCTGTTGGATCTATTTCGAGAATAGAAGCCGCCTCTTTGATGAATACCTGTCGTCCTATCTGATCTGGTACCTTTGAAATACTGCTTACCACATCGCGAACCATTTCAGCAAACTTCAACGGATCACCGGCTACATCCTCCTTCAATACCGAAGTTTTGAAACTGATAAAGTCCTTCTTGCTCTCCTTTAAGAATGCCTCTAGCTCCTCGTTGGTGCGCTGCTTGGCAAAGCTGTCTGGATCTTCGCCCTCAGGGAAGCTCACTACGCGAACATTTACGCCTTGTTCGAGCATCATGTCTAGCCCACGGAAGCTTGCGCGCAACCCTGCCGCATCTCCATCGAAAAGCAAGGTAATGTTCGGCGTGTAGCGCTTCAACATACCTATCTGTCCCTCGGTCAGTGCTGTACCTGATGAACTTACCACATTGCGCACTCCGTTCTGATAGAAACTCAACACATCCGTATACCCTTCCACCAAAAAGGCCTCGTTGCGCTTCACAATTTCTTGCTTGGCTTGGTACAAGCCGTAGAGCACTTTGCTCTTGTGGTAGATCGGATTTTCTGGACTGTTCAGGTATTTCGCTGCCTTGACACTGTTGCTCAAAATACGCCCGCCGAATCCTAAAACTCGACCGCTGACACTGTGTATTGGGAACATAACACGACCACGAAATCTATCGTACCAGCCGCGTTCATTCTTCATCGAAATGCCACTCTCTTGCAATGCCTTTTCACTGTACTGATTGGCTATTGCATAATCTGCAAATGCGGTTGACGCTTCAGGGCTGTAGCCAAGGTGGAATTTATTGATTGTCTCGTCATTGAATCCACGTTCTTTAAAGTAGCTCAGACCTATTGCTTTTCCTTCGTCCGTTTCAAGCATTTGCTCCTTAAAAAACTTGGCAGCCACATCGGTAATCAGATACACTGCCTCGCGCATATTACCCGCTTCGATTTCCTCAGCCGTCTGCGGACGTGCCTCAGGAATCTCGATATTGTACTTCTTTGCAAGCCAACGCAACGCCTCCGGATAACTCATCTGTTCGAGCTCCATCAAGAAGGTAACTGCGTTGCCGCCTTTGCCCGAAGAGAAACATTTAAAGATCTGCTTCGCCGGGCTCACCATGAAAGACGGCGTCTTTTCGTTGTTAAACGGTGATAAACCCTTGAGATTACTGCCCGATTTTTTCAATTGAACGAATTCCCCGATCACCTCCTCAATACGAGCGGTGGTGAAGATCTGTTCTATGATTTCTTGTGGAATCCGGGCCATGGATGCAATATACTTTTTCTAAATAAAAAAGCCACCCCTAAGGGCGGCTCTAAGCAAGCTGAGTTGAACTTAATTATTTATGCAAATGTACATCCATTTGTGGATATGGAATAGAGATACCCTCAACATTGAACGATTTATATACCGCATCATTCATTGCGTAGTGTACGTCCCAATAATCTTCTGACTTCACCCATGCACGCGTGATGATGTTGACAGAAGAGTCTGCCATAGCACTTAATTCAACAAGGATAGGTTTGTCTTTAATAATTCTGGTATCGCCATCAATTAAGGTGTGAAGAATGGACTTTGCCTTATCTAAATCGGCATCATAACCAATCCCGAAGGTCCATTCCAATCGCCTAAATTCCTGAGCACTATAATTCACCAAAGAGCCGTTACTCAATGCTCCATTGGGTAAAATAATGAGCTTGTTGTCCGGTGTGGTAAGGGTGGTGACGAAAATTTGAATGGACTTCACCGTTCCTGAGTGGCCCTGGGCCTCAATAAAATCACCGACTTTGAATGGCTTGAACATCAATATCATCGCGCCGCCTGCAAAGTTTTGAAGCGTACCACTTAGTGCCATACCTACTGCCAAACCTGCAGCACCCAAAACTGCAACTATGCTCGTCGTCGCGACTCCTAGTTGATTTATGGTGGCAATAATGACAAATGCCTGCAAGGTGATTTTCATGAGCGACTCCAAAAAGGTCGTCAAACTCGCATCCACATCTCGAAGGCTCATTGCTTTCTTGAACCCCTTGAGAATAATGCGTACGATGCGCATACCAATCCAAAGAATGAGCAATGCAATGATTCCTTGCTTAACCCACACTAGGGCGTTTTCTGTGATGGTCTCCATAGAGACTCCAATAATTTCTTCCATGATGTAACCGGTTTTGGTTTACTTCTTACGAGCACCTGTGTAGGCAATAACCTCCTCTAAAGCAGTACGCTCTGCACTCTCAGGGAAATTAGAAAGAATTTCTGCAGCTTTCTGCAAATGCCCATCCATTTTCGAACGAGCATACTCTAGTCCTCCAGACTTTCGAACGAAATCTACCACTTCAGCCACCTTTTTAGGTCTGTTGTGGTCTTTTTTAATGGTGCGTATGATCTGCTTGCGCTTCGATGCTGTAGTGTTTTGTAAGGCATTGATAAGCGGTAAAGTCATTTTCTGTTCCTTGATGTCAATTCCTGAAGGTTTACCCGTCAAATTAACCTTTTCGAAATCAAATAAATCGTCTTTGATCTGGAATGCTAATCCAAGCTCGCGACCGAACATGCGCATCTGCTGTTGAATCTCTGATGATGCCTCTGCACTTTGTGCTCCAACGACACAACATGTTTCTAGCAGTATGGCTGTCTTTTGCTGAATAACATCATAGTAGACCTCTTCTGTGATGTCCAATTTTCTTGCTTTCTCAATCTGAAGGAGCTCGCCTTCGCTCATGCTCTTCACTGCAGTGCTTACGGTACCGAGAAGTTCATATTGCTTTCTGTCTACCGCAAGTAAAAGCACCTTAGACAAAAGGTAATCTCCAATGAGTACTGCTACTTTATTTTTCCAAAGCGCGTTAATTGAAAAGAAACCTCTCCGCATATCGGCATCATCTACCACATCGTCATGGACAAGAGTCGCTGTATGCATAAGTTCTATTAAAGAGGCACCGACGTAGGTACTGTCGTTTACTTTACCCAACATTTTTGCCGTCAATAGGACGAGGATCGGACGAAGTTGCTTCCCCTTGCGCTTGACCATGTAATTCATGACGCGATCTACCAATGGGGTGTTTGACTTTAAATGTGCTTTAAACCGCACATCAAACTCCTTCATCTCCTCAGCGATAGGTGCTTTAATAGAATTCAACTTTGACACTAGCTCCAGCCTTTTGATTTCTGAATGTGCTCATAGGCCTTCTGCACATTCAAAAAGGTTTCTTTGGCCGCAGCCTGTGCCTCGGCACCCGCATCAATGGTACGATCCGGATGATATTTTAATGCCATTTTTCGGTACGCCTTTTTCAATTCTGCTTCGGATGCGTTCTCACTCACCTCCAAAACTTTATACGCCCATCCCGTGTCCGATTCTTTGGAGAACATCGCTTTGATCGATTCAAAGTCGTACGGATTTATGCGAAGATTACGTGCTATACGACGAATCTCCTCCACCTCATTCTGATGCAAGTGACCGTCTGCCAATCCTAATTTAAACAGGAAGTGTATCAGCTGAAGACGTGTACTATGATTTGTAAAGCCGTTGATCTGGTTACACACTTTAGTTAGCGGAATCTGTTGATCAACTATTTTTCTAAAAACAGCAAAGCTCTCGTTGGCACGCTCCTTTCCGAACATGCTTACAAACTGTGCCCGAACAAAGTCCAACTCTTTCTGGGCAACCTTACCATCCGCTTTGATAACGCGTGCGGCAAGAACCAATAGGGCGATATGAAAATCACTAGGTGAAGATTGTTGGGACCGTGTATAGGTACCGCTAGGCTTTTCACCTTCCACTAAATCGTGTAAACGATTAGCAAAGGCTACCCCAAGTATAGCGCCGATAGGCCCACCTAAAGACCAGCCTAAGCCGCCCCCAAAAATTTGAAAAAGTCGTTTCATTCCGAGCTCAAAGATACTCGGCTAAAACGGAAAAAACTAAAGCCTGTAATCGAGATTAAACCACGAAATAGGCGAAGGCAGCAATACCTCCTATGATTACGATTACTAAGGCGATCTGTGCGTAGAGTTGCGCGGTTGACATCTTCTCTTTCGCAGGTTTCATTCGACGACGTTTCGTCGTTGCTTGAGTGGACATAGCGAGTGTGTTTTGTTGTGTACCATTAAGATATAAAAATCCTCCGAACACGCAAAAGACTGATGCTGTATTTTACTTAAGACCAAGTGATTAGATAAAAACTATCAGAAAATTAGGCCCGTACTATTTGAGATGTTTTGACACAAAAAACCCTCAGTGTTGGCTGAGGGTTTTTTGATGTAATTATTTCCGGTGGTTAAGACCCACAGGCCACACATTCGTCTGGATTATCTATTGAACAAGCAATTTTTTCTTCAGTCGTAACTTCTTCGCTCATTTTAGCCATAGCTTCTTTCTGTGCTTTTACACGTGCTTCTACTTCTGCAGCTGTTGGCTCTGCTGTAGTAGCAGGAACAGCATCGGCTGTATCTGAAGTAGCACCCGAGCTAACGCCTGGACTCATATCTGTCTGAGCATTTTTCTTCACTGTGAACTTAATTGCACTTGTAGCCGGTTTAGAACGCAAGTAGTACATACCTGTTTTCAGACCTTTCTTCCACGCGTAGAAGTGCATTGAAGTCAGTTTACCCATGTTTGGACTTTCCATGAAGAGATTCAAACTCTGGCTCTGATCAATGAACATACCACGATCGGCTGCCATATCGAGAATGTCTCTCATAGAGATTTCCCATACGGTCTTGTAGATCGCTTTCAAATTATCTGGCACACCTTCAATGTTTTGTACTGAACCGTTCGTTGCCATCAATGCATTCTTCATATCATCGTTCCAAAGACCCAATTCAATCAAATCGTTCAATAGGTGCTTATTCACTACGATGAACTCGCCTGAAAGTACACGACGAGTGTATACATTCGACGTGTACGGCTCGAAACATTCGTTGTTCCCAAGAATCTGAGACGTTGATGCAGTTGGCATTGGTGCCATCAATAAACTGTTTCTAACGCCGTGCTTTTCCACTTCTTCACGAAGCTCTTTCCAATCCCAACGACCGCTAAGTTCTTCATCCTTAACTCCCCAAAGATTGTGTTGGAACTGACCCTTAGAGATTGGTGAACCTTCGTACGTTTCATAAGCACCATCCTTCACAGCTTGGTCCTTCGACGAGCTTACTGCCGCGAAATACATGGTTTCGAAAATCTCTTTGTTCAATGCTTTCGCTTCCTCTGAGTCGAAAGGCATACGCAATTTGATAAACGTATCGGCCAAGCCTTGAACACCAAGCCCCACAGGACGGTGACGCATGTTTGAGTTTCTTGCTTCCACTACTGGATAGTAGTTACGATCAATCACTTGATTCAAGTTGTAGGTCACCTTGTAGGTTACATCGTATAATTTCTGATGATCAAACTTTCCGTCTTCCACAAACATTGGAAGTGCAATAGATGCTAGGTTACATACAGCAACCTCATCAGGTGACGTGTATTCTAAGATCTCAGTACACAAGTTTGACGAACGAATCGTACCTAAATTCTGCTGGTTCGATTTCAAGTTCGCAGCATCCTTGTAAAGCATGTACGGCGTACCCGTTTCAATCTGGCTTTCCATGATTTTTGCCCAAACTTCACGAGCTTTCACCGTACGGCGACCTTTCCCTTCACTTTCATATTTGGTGTACAGGTCAACAAACTCTTGACCGTGACAATCGAACAGACCTGGACATTCGTTCGGACACATGAGCGTCCACTCTTCGTTCTTCTCAACTCGCTCCATAAAAAGATCTGGAATCCACATTGCGTAAAACAGATCGCGTGCACGCATTTCTTCCTTACCGTGGTTCTTCTTCAAATCCAAGAACTCGTAGATATCTGCGTGCCATGGTTCAACATAAATAGCAAACGAACCCTTACGCTTACCGCCACCTTGATCTACGTAACGAGCGGTATCGTTGTACACGCGAAGCATTGGAACAATACCGTTGGAAGTACCGTTCGTTCCGCCAATGTATGATCCAGTAGCACGGATATTGTGAATGCTCAATCCGATACCACCGGCACTCTGTGAGATCTTAGCCGTTTGCTTCA
>JACESW010000090.1 GCA_013911625.1 Cryomorphaceae bacterium
ATAAAGTGCTTCTTCGCAAACTCAAGCTCTTCACTTGTGGCAACTCCACTATCTAATCGATCAAAATAGTACAATGCAGAATCACTAACGGCAACCGCTACTTGTTGCCCATGGACATCAGACTCTGGAGCATTACAAGAAATTAACCCAAGTAGTGCTAGGAGGGCAATTCTCATCGACGTTTTGGGAATTTCATTGGATAATCAATAGAAATATCGCCACGTTCAATGCTGCCCAATTTACCTTTAATCAGTCGTTTTCTCAAAGGCTTGAGGTAATCGGTAAACAGCACACCCTCAATGTGATCGTACTCGTGTTGAATAACACGTGCGGCAAGTCCCGTGTACGTTTCTTCGACCAACTTCCAGTCTTCAGTATAGTATTCGATGACCAATTTTTCTTTGCGGTATACGGTTTCGCGTACGTCCGGAATACTCAAACAACCTTCTTCCATACCCCACTCTTCACCTTCTTCTTCAATGATAATGGGATTGATAAAGGTCTTCTTGAAATTCTTAAGTATTTCGTAGTCCTCTTCGCCTTCTTGAGCAAATGGACTTGCGTCAATAACAAATAATCGGATGCTTCTGCCAATCTGAGGAGCTGCCAGACCAACACCCTGTGCGTTGTACATCGTCTCGTACATATTGGCAATGAGCGGCTCTAAACCCGGGTAATCCTGGTCAATTTCCTCCGCCATCTTACTTAAAACGGGATCGCCATAGGCTACTACCGGTAATATCATAATCGAATCTTAATCTTGGTTGCAAAGATAGTTAGTGCATTGCTAAATAACGCTCTAAAATGAGGGAGGCAGCAACTTTATCTAAGGTGCCTTTTTCCTTGCGTTTGGATTTCTTCATACCTCCCATTATCAGCATTTGTGAAGCCTCTTTGGAAGTAAAATCCTCATCGACAAAAACAATCTCTATGATCGGCCAGCGCTTATGGATTTTTGCCGCCCAAAGGTCGATAATTTCCGTACTATCCGTAGCAATGGATGGCTTCCCAATAACAATTGTCTGCGTTCCTTCCGTGGCAACATATTCTTCAAGCACTGCCATGAGCGAACCTGTATCCACTGTTTTCAATGGAAAGGCCATCATCGCGAGCGGATCAGTCTCTGCCATTCCAGTGCGTCTACCGCCAATATCTAAAGCCAATACTTTCGCCATGGTTCAAAGGTAGTCTTTCCGTAGGAAGCATTAAATTTGAACCGCACATAAGAATGAACAAGATGAAGGATATTAGAGCTGTCATAGAACAAGCTTGGGAGCAAAGAGAACTGCTTCAACAAGAAGAAACTCAAAACGCAGTACGCGCTGTAGTAGACGCGCTTGATGCCGGTACGCTTCGCGTTGCTGAGCCTACAGAAAATGGCTGGCAAGTGAACGAATGGGTAAAGAAAGCTGTGGTTCTGTATTTCCCTATCCAAAAAATGGAGACCATTGAGGTCGGACCCTTTGAATTCCACGATAAAATTCCACTCAAACGCAATTATGCCGAAAAGGGAGTACGTGTCGTTCCTCATGCCGTAGCACGTCACGGTTCATTTATTGAGGCAGGTGTTGTAATGATGCCTTCGTACGTTAACATAGGTGCACATGTCGAGAGCGGAACGATGGTTGACACATGGGCGACAGTAGGATCATGTGCGCAGATTGGTAAAAACGTTCACTTGAGCGGCGGCGTTGGAATTGGCGGTGTGTTAGAACCTTTGCAAGCAGCACCGGTAATCATTGAAGACGATTGTTTCATCGGTTCACGTTGTATTGTTGTGGAAGGTGTTCGTGTAGAAAAAGAGGCCGTTCTAGGTGCAAATGTTGTCTTGACAGCCTCAACGAAAATTATTGACGTTAGCGGTAGCGAGCCGAAGGAATACCGCGGCCGTATTCCTTCACGCAGTGTAGTCATCCCGGGAACAATGCCTAAGAAATTCCCCGCAGGTACCTACAACGTGCCTTGTGCATTAATCATAGGACAGCGCAAAGAGAGTACAGATAAAAAGACTTCGTTGAACGACGCATTGCGCACACACAACGTTGCAGTATAATGAGCACTGCCCTAAGCATACTATACCTCAGCTTTAATGAGGAAGATATCTTTGGGCAATCGCTCGAAAGTGTACATTCTATTGCCGACGAGATCGTAGTAGTAGATTCTGGATCTTCCGATTCAACCGTTCAAATAGCCGAACGTGCAGGTGCTGACGTATACCACCGGCCATTGAAAAACTGGGGTGAACAGCGCAACTGGGGATTAGAAAAGTGCAAACACTCTTGGGTATTAGTGGTCGATTGTGATGAAGTGTTCACCGATGAGCTCATTGAATCGCTCAAAGAGTGGAAACAAAGTGAACACAACGAGCAGTTACCTTACTCCTTTAAACGCGTGCATTTTTTCAAAGGCAAAAGAATGAATTTCAGCGGACTGCAAAATAATTACGTGGTTCGACTTTTACCTAAAGGAGTGAAATATGAAGAATTAAACGTGCACGAAAAGGTGCGCTCCTCTTCCAAACGACTCAAGGGGAATATGCTTCATTACACCTACAAAAACGCCGTCCACTGGGAACAGAAATTCAGAACCTACGCCAAGCGTCAAGCTTTGGACTACGAAAAGAAAGTAGGAAGAATTGGCCCGTATTATTTGAATGTGAAACCTTCTTGGAGATTTTTCAAGCACTACATCATAAAAGGCGGTATTTTTGACGGCTCCAGAGGTTTTGAATATGCCTTATGGATGTATAGAGCTGTTAAATGGCGCTACATCGAAGTAAATAAATTGCGAATCAAATGACATTCGGTCAAAGCTTACAATTCATTCTTACCGCATTGTTCCTGCTCGGCGTATACAGTTACAAATGGGCCCTGCATTTTCAATACTTGAGAGTAAAGAACAAGAAGAAAGCCGGCAGCTGGAAGGATTTCTACACGCGCAATTTTTCGAACAAAAAAGACCTTGAATGGTGGAAAGAGAGTTTTATGATCTTACCGCTACTCTACCCGACCATCATGACTGGAAAGGAAAGTGAAGACTTTTGGTTGAGTAAAATCAAACGCACCAACCTTGCGCTTTACTTCCTATTGATGATCTTATTACTTACCGGGATATACTTCTCGAAACTTTCAGAGCGTCCGTTTTAATGTCAAATTATAGCCACTTTTTGGACCGACCGATTTTTAAGCAGATCGGACAGGCAGCCGACCACCTCGGTCTGGAGTGCTACGTCGTGGGTGGCTATGTGCGTGATCGACTCATTGAGCGTCCCACGAAGATGGACCTCGATTTTGTGACCGTTGGCTCCGGCATAGCACTGGCAAAAGAAGTACGTAAAGGCTTCGACAAAAAGCCTAAACTGAGCATTTTCAAAAGTTTTGGAACGGCTCATATGAAATATCAGGGAGTTGACCTTGAATTCGTCGGCGCACGCAAAGAAAGCTACAAGAGAAATAGCCGTAACCCTATTGTCGAAGACGGCACTCTTGAGGACGACCAAAATCGTCGAGACTTCACTATCAATGCAATGGCTATTTGTTTGAATGACGGTCGCTGGGGCGAATTAATAGATCCATTTAACGGTGTGGCTGATCTTGAACGAAAGCTTATTAAAACACCGCTGAGTCCAGACAAGACTTTTGACGATGATCCGCTGCGCATGATGCGTGCGGTTCGTTTTGCGGCCCAGCTCGATTATCGCATTGACTCCGGCACTTTAACGTCTATTCGTCAACATGCTTCACGACTGAAAATTGTTGCTCCAGAACGCATTAGTGTCGAGCTCAATAAAATCATGGCCGTCGATAAACCTTCCTACGGTCTTGGCCTACTCTTTACGAGTGGCCTCATGAAGGAAATCATGCCAGAGATCTGTGCTTTACAGGGTGTGGAGGAAGTTGAAGGACATCTGCACAAGGACAATTTTTACCATACACTTGAGGTAGTAGACAACCTCGCTCGTACATCTGAAAACTTGTGGCTCAGATGGGCCGCCTTGTTGCACGACATAGGAAAGCCTCGAACCAAAAAATTCATTAAGCCAGCCGGATGGACGTTTAGGGGTCATGAGTTTGTAGGAAGTAAAATGATTCCAAAAATCTTTAAGCGTTTGCATTTACCTACGGATGCACGAATGAAGTATGTACAGAAGATGGTAATGATGAGCTCTCGCCCTGCATCACTAGTAGACGATACAGTTACAGATTCAGCCGTTCGTCGCTTGTTATTCGACGCTGGAGATGATGTAGAAGACCTCATGCTTTTATGTGAAGCAGATCTCACCACAAAAAACGAACGCAAAAAACGCCGCTATTTGAACAATTTCAAGGAAGTACGCTTGAAGTTTAGAGAGGTCGAGGAACGTGATCAGATCCGCAACTTCCAACCGCCCGTGAGCGGCGAGGAAATTATGGCGCACTTCGGAATTGGCCCCTCAAGGGTAATTGGAGAAATCAAGGAAGCTTTGAAAGAAGCCATTCTTGAAGGACATATACCAAATGAAAAACAAGCTGCACTCGCTTTAATGGAAGAGGTGGCGCAAAAACTAGGATTGACAAAATAATATGGAGTTTTTCTTACGCGTAATCGCTGATACTGATGATACCATCTTGAAAGAAGTACGCATTAAGGGCGCTGCCTCTATGATGAACTTGCATGAGCACATCTTCAATGAATTTGGCTTAAAACCTGGAGAAATGGCAAGTTTCTATTACAGTACAGCCAACTGGGATCAGGGCGATGAACTGCCAATGTTTGCCATGGACGATGATATGCCATCAATGGAAGGAACATCAGTAGAGCAATTCTTTTCTGGTACAAAAAACGGCTTATACGTCTATAACTTTCTCGACATGAACATCTTCTACCTTGAAGTTGTAAAAACTGAAGAGGAAGAAGGCTTTGAGGATTTCGTAGTGCTTTCAAGCGTTGGCGAATTACCCAAAATTGAAGTGCCAAGCACAGCCGCTAATGCACCGTCAAAAGACCCGAGTGAGATGAGCGAAGAAGAGTTAAATGCCTTGTACGGGCTCGACGATCTCGATAGTGGCGCTTTACCTGGATCAGAAGAGAATGAAGACGATTCTCTTGGATACGACTATTAAAAGTGAATCCCCAAGATTCGCTCCACAGGCACTTTAATATTCCCTTTTAGATAAATATGGTTGTTATAATGCAACCATATAGTGGTATGGACCTGGTACACATCTGCACCTGTATTGAACTGAATACGAACCTTTTGGTGCTTGAGATTACCTAAATAGGTAGCTTTATGAATGGCCTCAGAGCGACGTTGAATAGCTCGGACAGATTCCAAGATTTCTCCAGATTCATAGGCGAGCAAAGCAGTGTCTGTTCTCGATATATTTCTTGCGTCGTGGTTCATCATTCGTATAAAGCGGTTCTATCAAATTACGTATTTTCATCGAAAATTCCAACACACCTTTATGTCTAAAATCTACCTCATCAACATATGTGGACCTACTGCGGTAGGGAAAACAGGGGTAGCCTTGTATTGGGCAGAGAAGTTGGGTTGTCCAATTCTCTCTACCGATAGCCGCCAGTGTTATAAGGAA
>JACESW010000091.1 GCA_013911625.1 Cryomorphaceae bacterium
ACTAAGATCTCCTGACCCAAGTAGTTGATAATTCGAATACTTACCTCAGAAGTATGAGAAATCTCACCATCGATGGTTACAAGACCTTGTGTAGGGTTCGGATAAATCATCAAGGCTGTAATTCCAGCGTTGTCTTCGATACCGATAGTACCTACCTGAACATTAAACGTCTTGCTTGCAGTATCACAATCGCTGTACACCGTTAATGTCACAGAGTACGTGCCGTTGGCAGTATACGAGTGTGACACTGTACCGCCAGTACCCGTAGCCGAGTTTCCGTCACCGAAAGAAATGTTGAATCCAGTCGTGTTCGTGCTGTTCCAGTTGAAGGTCAACGCTGCCGCTGTAGCGTTCACGCTGTCCACGTTGAACTGTGGGTTACCCAAGGTTATTGCCGCACACGAATCCGTTGTGAATACATGGTACATGGTCATCGAAGTGTCACCTGGAGCACAAGCTTCTTTCACGTAGAAATCGTACGTAGTCGATGGGGTTAGACCCATCATTGAGGCCGTTGCTGCAGTTGAAGTACCGCTAAGCATTGGACCTGTAGTCGTTCCTTGCGCACGGTATTCGTACAAGAAAGTACCTGTACCACCTGTCCACGAAATGTCGGCAGTTGTAGCGCCCATGTTCGTGTTCGTTAGATTCGATGGCATTGGACAAGAAACCGTAACACAGTTCGCTGTCAAGGTCGCCTGTGTTCCTACTGCAAAGTTTCCTGTAGTCACAGAAGTGCTCTGAGTACCAGAAGCGTTTGAAAGCACGTAGCTTACCTCAGACGGGTACGATCCCGCAGCGCTATTCACTACCGTGATCTGCGTTCCACTACAGACTTGGAAGTCTACAATAGACGAATCACCTGTTAAGAATGTAAAGGATTGACCGAAGACCCCGTTGTACAATACTTGAACTTCAGCACCGTTCCATCCGTCGCCCCATGAGTCATACATACTCATGGTCCAAGTACACAAATCTGTCGTATCACAGAGGTTGGTACAGAAGGTCAATGGACCCAATGTATCGCTTACTCCGCTCGTACCACAGTTTCCGATCACAAATACATCGTAACACGTCGCTGCGCTCAATCCGGAGATAGAGAACGTGTTGCTTGTAGTTGAATCAATATTGCTTGAAACAAGACCTGTAGCTTGTGCAAATCCTACTGGGCCCCACTCGTACACGTAAGTTGCAGAACCACCGTTTTGATCGAAAGTAAAGGTCGCGTCGTTCTTTCCTGCTACATAAGTGAGGTTCGTCGGTGATGGACAAGCTGTGTTACATGATGCTGTAAATTGTGCCATTTGAGTACCTAGTGTAGTCGCCGAAGTTGCGGTGTAAGAATCGACAACAGAACCGTTTGAAAGTACATTCAAACCAATCTCACTTGGGTAAGAACCGGCAACACTTACTTGAATGGTAAAGGTTTCGCCCGTACAAACCATGATCGTTTCTGTGTACGATGTACCCGTAGTAAACCCGGCTCCAAGGGTATATTCAACACCACCAGATGAATTCAAGACTTCAACTTGAGCGCCGTTCCATCCATCACCCCATGTATCTGTAAGTTCGATATCAAACGTACACATTGAGGAAGGAGCACACTGTAGCGTTTTAAAGGTCGCAGGACCAAAGGCTGGACTCACTGTACTGTCAGCACACATTTGGTAGACATACACATCGTATGACGTGTTTGTATCAAGACCTGTTAACCAGTGCGGTGATGATGATGCCGTTACAAGCGTTCCGGTACTCTGTTGGAAATCTGGAACAAAACCTACTGGTCCGTATTCGAGATAGGTAGTAATACCATTTGCCGTGAAGTTGACCTCGGCAGAATCGGCCCCAAGAGAACCCACACTAATTGCCGAAGGCGGCAAACATTGCGGAGCGTCCTTGATGGTAATTTCGTCGAAGTATACCGCAGTATACGTATTCGTAGTTGTTGAAATGATAGCAATGTGATCGTCGCTCATGTTATACCCTGCACTTGCATCGAAGTACACGGTGTACATGTTCCACGTCGCACCATTAGGAACGCTGATGGTGTCTATTGCGTTGAAATTGCTCAAATCTGTAGGGCTGCTGACAGTACCTACGATAACATCATTACCTGAAGACCAGCCTGTACATGCCATATGGATGTCCATCTGCTTCGTACCGCTGTCCAGACCGATAATGGCAGGACTAATCAATGCTTCAACCGCTGAATCAAAACTGTTGTAGAGGTAGTACATCTGAGTTCCTGTGTGCGGGCTTAAGTTCCATGCAGAACCGGTAATATATCCGTACCCAGCCGCACCTGAATTCTCAGCGTAGTACCAACATGAAGGAGCATTCGGATTGGAGAATCCACCTGTTGAATCTGTATCAAAGCTCTCGTAAAGCGGTGTACTTACTGAAGTACACAACGTCTTCACGAAGTACGGCCCAACGTTCGTGCTGTACCCGTTTGTATCCGCTGTACAATCTGTTTTGATGTAGAAATCATAGGCTGTGTTAGAGCTCAAACCAGTGATTGTAGCAAATGTATCGTTTACCGTTACCTGAAGTCCAAGACCGTTTACGAACCCTGAAGTACCGTATTCCACAACAAACGTTGTGTCGTTTGAATTCCAAGTCAACGTCGCCGAAGAATCTGAAGCAGTGATGCTTGCAAAAGTCGGTGCTGGACATGCCGGTGGTGTAGTTACAGTCACTGTATAATCGTGCACCTCACCGTACGACATGCTAGAACAGCTTTCCGTAGCTGAAATGGCTGCAGAATAGTTTGAACGAATGCGCATGCGGTAAGAACCCAGCGATACCGTAGAAGGAATGGTGATTGATTCCACATTTCCGTTCCACTGGTTCGTTGAAGAAGACCAAAGGTGTTCTCCAGCGTCGTCCCAATCGCCGTCGTTGTTCCAGTCGCCCCAGATGGCAAAGTACTGGGTAGAGTAGTTTGAAGTGAATTCAACTGAAGTAGGCGCCGTCTGCTGGATGTAAATCGTATCAGAAGTTGCCACGTAGTAGTTACCTGTCGAACAGCCTGTAGCTGTATCAGAGAAGGTTCCGATGTAAACATCGTTGATGTCATCGCCGTAGGTACAACCCAAGGTGTAGGTCGGCGAACAGTACGTCTGTGCATTTGCTCCCAGAGCAAAAACTGACATAAATAGGAGTAGAAGTTTTTTCACAAGCGTGTGATTTTAATAGAAGACTAATTTACTTTTTTAATCGGAATCGAATGCTGTTGAAATATTAGCGGGGAATTGTCCGTTTCCTCTAAGTATGTATGCTGATAATTGGTGACCTTTAGCTTATGAAACGATTCTTTATTGCTTCCTTCCTATTGCTTCTAGTGGGGTGTGCCGTTCAAAGTCGTCCGCAAGGAGGGCCGAAAGACGAAACGCCGCCTACAGTGGTGAAGATGACGCCAACGCTTGGTGCGTTGAACTTTACAGGAAGTAAGGCAGAGATCGTTTTCGACGAATACATTCAAGGGACCAAATTGCGCGGTAATATCACGACGAGTCCACCGCTCGAAGGATTGGAATTTGAGATCATCGGTAAGAAACTCAAACTGAACTGGGAAGATGGCCAGCTCTTGGAAAACACGACTTATAGAATCTCCATGGGCGATGAAATAGGCGACCTAAACGAGAACAACAAATACACCAACCTCGAGGTCGTTTGGAGCACGGGCTCCTTCATTGACAGCATGCAGGCAGGTGGTCAGGTTGATAAAACGGGTAAGGGTGCTTTTGAAGACCTCACCATTTGGCTTTTGCCAGCAGGCAGCGATACTGTGGGGCTGCCAAAGTTTAGTGCTACTCCGAATAAAGACGGTTCTTTTTACCTCAGCTACCTGCCTGTCGATACCTTTGATTTCTTGGTCTTTGAAGACATCAACTTCAATAAAACGTGGGACGAAGGCGTTGAAACCTTTGGCTTTTTGAAGGGTATACCGACGTCATCCGATACCTCTTTAATCGCCATCCCGTACTCGACGGAGCGCTTTGAGTTTCCGGAATTGGACACGGCTGCTATAGATTCTGTGGCCAATTTTGTGGACACCACCTCAAGCGAGAATCTTGGCCTAATCAGCTTCACAATTCCCCCATCTGCAGATTCTGTGATACTGTACGCACATCGCGCAGGAGATGTACTCATTGACCTCTGCACCGGCGCAGGAACAGATACTTTGACCACCGAAGGGCACTATTATGCGCCCGGCAAGTATGAAGTATTTGGATATGTAGACCTCAATGGCAACGGTCTTTGGGACAGCCCCTCTTGGACATTGAACACATCAGCCGAGCCTTTGATTTCTGGCCAATCTTTTGAAGTCAAGGCCAATTGGGAACTAGAACAACCCATCACCCTACCAAACTCTAATGAAGATGAGATTGAGCCGTAACCTAGTCATCCTGTTTGCGTGCCTTACTACCAGTCTAGCTGCTCAAAGCAGCTACATTGGAAGGTTATGGAATACAAAGAGCTATGATAAAATCATCGAGTATTCGCCCAAAGGTGAGACGCTAAGCGGAAGGGACAACATGACCGTGGGTCGGGCTTATATGGCTATTGTACCGCAACAGCCTGCCAAGGCTCTGATGCACTATGACCTGGCCATCTCAAAGCGCATGAATAGCGAGGATCTGTATTACTTCCGTGCAGAGGCGTACTACGAATTAGGTCAACTTCGCGAAGCATTAGCCGATCTCGAAAAGTGTCTCGAGTTCAGGGCCAATCACCAGAAATACATGCTTTTCAAAGCCGCCATACAGTATGAAATGGGCGATTTAAAGAACGCCTACGACACATACTACGACATCTCTGAACTCTACGATAAACAAACGCCGTTCTACATGCTCGCCCGAATCTCTATTGAACGTGAGAACTACTATAAAGCCAGAGAATGGGTCGACGAGAACATGATGCGTTTTGAGCGTGGGAAAGATTTCTGGCGTATGACCGCCGAGCAACAAGTAGATACCGAATGGCACATCTGGAAAGAGTATGAGAAAGCGCTGAAAACCCAAGACGCGTTGCTGAGCTATTTCCCTAATGACGTTCGCTACCTGAAAAATAGGTTGGGATTGTACCGTGTGCAGGGAATGGATAGTCTGGGCGTTTGGGCAGAGAACGACCTGCTCATACGATACAATGAAAACCGCCTACCTCTTGAATACTACAAGAAGGGCAACATTAAAGTTGGAGAATATGTGAGAGATCGTGGTGTAGTGGAAGACTTCTTGACCTTCCGTCCCGCACTTTTTGAAAACACTAAATATGCACGGTTCTACATTAGTGAGTCTGGCGCCGTTGTCGGTAAGCACTGGGCAGGTTTGCAGGAGCATCCGCAAGACAGCACAAAGAAAATATGGGACTTCCACCGTGGCGATGCACACTACGCTATGCCCGCTTCGGACACTTCTTACCTAGGGTTTACCGCCCTTTTCGATGTGCCGGACAGCCTGCTTGTCGGCTACGATGATTTTTTAATAATGAACGCGGACAGCACGGTTTTGGACAGCGCCTACG
>JACESW010000092.1 GCA_013911625.1 Cryomorphaceae bacterium
GGCAAATCAGATCGCACTGATGTCTCATTTAAGCCCCGGCGACGAAGTCATCTGTCATCCTTATGCCCACATCTACAACTACGAAGGCGGTGGAATTGCTGCTAATGCCCACGCTTCTGTCACTTTTACTGGCGACAATCGTGGTATTATGCACCCAGAAGGGGTACTCGGTTCTATTAAAGCCGACGATGTCCATTACCCAAAATCGCGCGTACTTGCACTTGAAAACACCTCCAACAAAGGCGGCGGAACGTGCTACGAATGGGAAGAAATTGAGGCGCTTAGAGCAGTAGCCTCGAAACATGAGCTGACCTTCCACCTCGATGGTGCGCGCCTATACAATGCCCTTGTGGCCAAGGATCAAAGTGAAAGCGATTACGGCACGGCATTCGATTCCATTTCCATCTGTCTCTCCAAAGGTCTTGGTGCACCTGTAGGCTCTGTGCTTTTAGGCAGCGAGGAATTCATCCACCACAGCCGTAGAATACGCAAACGCATAGGCGGTGGCTGGCGACAGGCAGGCCTTTTGGCCGGTGCGGCTATCTATGCACTAGAAAATAATGTGGACCGCTTGGCCGATGACCACGCTGCTGCCAAGGACATGGCTGAATTTTTAGGTCAGCAGTCTTGGGTCAAAAATGTAGTGGCCCCCGAAACCAACATCCTAATCTTTGGGTTGAACGAGGATATGGACCAAGAAGCATTCATCAGCACCTTGGCTGAGAAGGGAATTGGCATAAGCCAAATGGGTCCCGGAAAATGCCGCATGGTCTTCCACCTTGACATCATCCCAGAACACATTAAAGAGGTGAAATCTGTATTGGCAGCTGTATAATGCGAACTAAAAATTGCCCTAACTGCAAAAAGGACCATTCGGTCATGTTCAGGGTACAATACAAACCTGCTGATAAAACGTGGTATTTTCTCTGCGAAAAGTGCGTTTTAGAAGTCAAGCCTGGAAACAGCCATTACCGTTACGGCGGTACTTGGAAGGGTTAAAGAGAACTTTTACGTTCTTCCTCTACCTGTTTACAAGCCTGATTAATCATCTCAAAAGAATACCCACGGCGTTGCATTGCAGCAGTCAGTTGTTCCTTTGTCTTAGAGCTGAACCATCGATCTGCTAAATACATGGCGTTCTTTTCTATGTGCTTAGGGTCAATTTGATTTAAGATCCGGTCAATGGTTACTCTAGGAATGCGGTGTTCTTGCAGTCCCATTCTGATGCGCTTCGGTGCCCAATGCTTTTGATTGAGTTTTCCTCTTGTAAATGCCTCAGCAAAACGGTACTCATCTAAGAAATTCTCTTCCATCAAAGTGGCAATCACTTCTTCGTGACGTTCCATGGGAAGTTTTATCAAACCGAGCTTGCGCTTAACCTCAAAAGGGCTGCGTTCTTGGTAGGCACAATAATGCTGCAGTTTCTGTAATGCTTCTGAGGTTGTCATGGTCCAATTTTAACGAAAAAACCCCGAGGCTCGCATGCGAGTCTCGGGGTTTTCTTTACACTGTTTCTCTCGTTAGATACGATTGTTATCCTTATCCAAAAGCTTCCATTCAAGCATTGTAAAGGCGTCCCTAGGAACAACAACGATTTTTTTCTTGAATCGTTTCTGCCAATCCTTTTTAACACTCTTCAAAATACCCTTGGTTAGATAGGCCTCAATAAATGGATGAACATGCACAAAAATCTCTTTCTGCTTCTTACCGCTAATCTTACTAGCGATAGTGTCAATCAGCTGAATAGGTGCTTCCACCAAATTATCTGGGTTCTCCTCACGAGTAGTAATATTCGTCTCAGGACGCACACGCTGACGGGTCAATTCCATCAATCCAAATCTCGAGATTGGCAGAATCTTGTGACGAGCGCGATCGCGCTTCATTTCATCGCGCATCTTTTCATAGACCGCGCGGCGATTCTCGGCACTGTTCATATCGATAAAATCGACAACAACAATACCTCCCATATCTCTCAACCTCAACTGACGAGCTACCTCTTCCGCAGCAAGCAAGTTTACCTGTAAAGCATTCGCTTCCTGATTCTCTGCCGTATTCGTACGATTCCCAGAGTTTACATCTACCACGTGCATGGCTTCCGTATGCTCGATAATCAAATACGCGCCTTTAGGCATGCTCACTGAGCGGCCAAAGGCTCCCTTAATCTGACGATCAACATTGGCGAACTGGAACAACGGCATCTGACCGTTGTAGTACTTGACCATTTTAGATGCACCTGGCTTGATGGCCTCTAAGTACTCCTTAACCTCGTCAAAGAGTTCTTGGTGATCAATAGTGATACCTGTAAAGTTGTCGTTGAATACATCGCGCAAGAATGCACTCGCACGATTCATCTCGCGGAAAATACGTACTGGCTTATTTGTCCTCTTCACGCCTCTGTGGAGCGTTTTCCACTTGCGTATCAATGAATCTAAATCTGCCTGTAGGTCTTCCGCGGTCTGTCCTTTTGCGACAGTACGTATAATTACACCAAAGCCTTTTGGCTTGATGCCTCTGACCAATTTTTTCAGCCTATCCTTTTCTTCACGCTCGCGAATCTTCTGACTCACACTTACGCGATTAGAAAAAGGAACTAGAACTACAAATCGACCGGCAATACTAAGCTCTGCAGTGATACGAGGCCCCTTCGTTGAGATGGGCTCTTTCGTAATCTGAACAAGGATTTGATCACCCTGCTTTAAAACATCCCCAATATTTCCTTCCTTCTCAATATTAGAAGAGGTCTGGAAGTTGGAGATATTCGCTTGTTGTTTGCCTTTGAGAGTCTTACGCAAGTAACTCTGCCAGGAATTTATCTGCGGCCCGAGATCGTGGTAGTGCAAAAATGCATCTTTCTCATAACCAACGTCTACGAAGGCAGCGTTTAGGCCAGTGGCCAATTTTTTGACGGTCCCTAAATAGACATCGCCAACGGAGAAGCTATCGTCCCCTTTTTCCTTAATGAGCTCTTGTAATCTCCCGTCTTCAAGTAGTGCTATATCAGCACGGTCAGAACTAGCACTAATGACTAATTCTGTTTTCATACACTAGAAGCTTATTTCTTCTTGTGACGATTCTTTCTTAGACGCTTCTTACGCTTGTGCGTAGCAATCTTATGTCTTTTACGTTTTTTACCGCTTGGCATAATGCAAAGTTTTAAAGTTATTAATTCTATAAACCCTCAGCGAGATCCTTAACGCGATCCGCTTCCGGGTATGTGTTTATGTACTCGTTTGCCACCTCAAGGGCCTTAGTCGTATCTCCAGTTTGAAGCAAAGCCTGTGCTTTATTCAAAGTATACATCTCGTTTTCTGGGTGGAGCTGACTGAGCTGGTGGAAGCGATCCACAGCTTTGTCCCACTGACCACTCATCATAGAAAAGTTTCCAAGCCACATCAAGGCCTTTTCGTGATTAGGATCCTCACGAAGTACGTCCAATAGCATACCAATGGCAGCCATTGGTGCACCTTCTCCGCTTTGGATAATAGCTACGGCTTCATCCACTTTTACATCCAAAGTACTTACCTCCTCACGCTCTTCCACTGCAGGTTCCTGATAAGGAGTCCTCGGAAGATTGAAGATGGCTACTGCAGCGATAACAGCTACAGCCAGTGCTATGTATGTATTGCGTGACAAATTACCCTTCTACTGAAACGTTTTCTTTTACGCCTTCAACGAATACTTTCGCAGGCTTAAATGCTGGGATGTAATGAGCTGGAATAACGATGGTAGTGTTCTTAGAGATGTTTCTACCTGTCTTCTGAGCGCGCTTCTTAACAATAAAAGAACCGAACCCACGCAAGTAAACATTGTTACCGTCTTCAAGGCTGTGTTTGATTTCTTTCATGAAGCTCTCCACAACTGCTTGAACTTCACCTCTCTCCATTCCTGTTTTATCAGAAATTTTAGTAACGATATCCGCTTTAGTCATTTACTCTGTATTTTTAGGTCTATCCGACCGGTTATTGAGGGGCGCAAATATAAAGCTATTCTCCTTATTTACAGCTTGTAATAAATAAAAAAATCACACTAGGTAAGAATGGCCACCAATTTACTTAACACGTTTAGAATCAGCATTGAAGACTATTACAGGGCTCATAAGCGTTCCCTGCCTTGGAGAAAGGACGAGCCTGTTCCTTATGAAGTCTGGCTGAGCGAAATCATCCTTCAACAAACGCGCGTCGCTCAAGGCACTCCGTATTGGAAAAAAATACTTGCAGAATTTCCCACTGTTGATGCTTTGGCAAACGCTGAAGAAGACAAACTGATGTCTCTATGGACGGGTCTCGGTTATTACAATAGAGCCCGCAACCTTCAAAAAGGTGCCAAACAAATCGTCTCAGAGTTTGGAGGCAAAATGCCAACGACCTTTGAGGATCTTTTGACCATCACTGGGATTGGCCCATATACTGCAGCGGCAATTGCGAGCATCTGCTTCAAGGAGAAGGTCGGTGTGGTAGACGGTAATGTTTATCGGGTATTAAGCCGATTCTTTGGCATCGCTACACCCATCAATCAAACCGCAGGGATCAAAGAATTCCAATCCCTAGCCAATGCAATCATTCAAAACACTTCAGATGCTGCTTCATACAACCAAGGCATTATGGAATTTGGTGCATTGCACTGCACCCCGAAAAAACCCTTGTGTATGATGTGTGATTTGGCCGACATCTGCAGCGCATTCAATGAAGGGAAAGTCGATCAATTGCCCGTGAAAATTAAAAAAGGAAAACGCGGGTCAGAAGAGATTCACTATGCCATTGTTCGCTCTAGTGGCAGCATTGCGCTTAGAAAAAGAGGTACTAGTGGAATCTGGGCAGGACTCTATGAACCCCCACGTCTGCAGGCCGCTCCAAAAAACAGTGAAGAATTGGCCCCTGCCATTGTGCATAAACTGAGTCATAAAGATTTAAAATGCCATTTCTGGGCTGTGGACGAAGCAATACTCGATGAGCCAATAACCTACTATACAAAGGAGGAGACTGCCGATTTAGGCATGCCAATAATTATTGCCAATCTTGTTGAAAACATAAAGATTTAATAGCGTCGAAAATGCCTAACTTTGATTGTATACAACGCAAAATAATAAGTTAAGATGGCTGGTACATTGAACAAAGTAATGCTGATCGGAAACTTGGGTAAAGACCCAGAGATCATGCATTTTGACAACGGGGGTTCTTTGGTAAAATTTCCTATTGCAACTTCTGAAACCTACACCAATCGTGAGGGACAGAGAGTGACAAACACTGAATGGCACAACGTAGTAATCAACGCCAAAGGTTTGGTTGACGTCGCGCACAAATACCTTAAAAAAGGACATAAGGTCTATCTAGAAGGACGCATCAAGACACGCAAATGGCAAGACCAGACGGGTGCTGACAGATACACAACAGAAATCCAAGCGAATCAAATGACCATGCTCACATCTCGTGCCGAGAGCGAGGGCATGTCTTCTGATCAAAGCGGTGGGTATTCGCAGCAACCTCAGGCAACTCCTGCTCCTGCTGCACCTATGCC
>JACESW010000093.1 GCA_013911625.1 Cryomorphaceae bacterium
GAGTTCGCAGCAAAAATCTGTAAGCATACAAAGTCAAATACGATCGTCTTAGCCAAGGGCGGCCAATTGTTAGGGTCAGGAACAGGCCAGACATCTCGCGTAGATGCTTTGAACCAAGCCGTAGAAAAAGCAAACCGCTTTGGTTTTGACCTCAGCGGTGCAGCAATGGCTTCGGATGCATTCTTCCCGTTCCCAGATTGTGTGGAGATTGCAGATAAGGCAGGAATCACCTGTGTTATTCAACCTGGAGGCTCTATCCGTGATAAGGAAAGTATCGCTTATTGTGACGAGAATGGATTGGCAATGGTTACTACGGGAATCCGTCACTTCAAACACTAATTTTTATTACCTTCAAGCCATGGGTTGGTTAAGTTTCATGACAGAGGATATAGCGATTGACTTGGGTACAGCCAATACGCTTATCACATATCAAGACAAGGTGGTGGTTGACTCTCCATCTATAGTCGCACAAGACAGAAGAACAGGGCAGATTATTGCCGTGGGGAAAGAAGCGCGTCAAATGCACGGGAAGACGCACGAAAATATCAAAACCATCCGTCCTTTGAAGGATGGTGTGATTGCAGATTTCGAAGCTTCTGAATACATGATTCGCGAGCTCATTAAGAGCATCCCAGCCTTCAAAAAAAGACTCTTCCCTCCAAGCCTTCGTATGGTAGTTTGTATTCCTTCGGGCATTACTGAAGTTGAAAAGCGTGCCGTAAGAGACTCAGCAGAACACGCCAATGCGAAAGAAGTATACCTCATCCATGAACCTATGGCTGCAGCTGTGGGAATCGGCGTGAACATCCTCGAACCAAAAGGAAATATGATTATTGATATCGGTGGTGGGACAACAGAGATTGCCGTACTTGCCATGGGTGGTATCGTCTGTGATAAATCTATTAAAGTTGCTGGTGATGTTTTTACCAATGACATCGCCAACTACATGAGAACACAACACAACCTGTATGTTGGTGAACGCACCGCAGAAAACATTAAGATTTCAGTTGGAGCAGCGCTAGAAGAGCTCGATGAAGCACCTGAACCGTTCCAGGTTCAAGGTCGTGACCTTCTAACAGGGAAGCCAAAGCAGGTAAGTGTTACTCACGGTGAAGTTAGCCGAGCGCTAGAGAAGAGTGTAACTCGTATTGAAGATGCTATCATGGAAGCTTTGAGTAATACACCTCCTGAGCTTGCGGCGGATATCTTCAACAGCGGTATCTACCTCGCCGGTGGAGGGTCTATGCTTCGTGGGTTAGACAAGAGAATTTCGATTAAGACTGACCTTCCTGTTTACGTTGCTGAGGATCCACTTCGCGCAGTTGTACGAGGAACAGGTGTCGTCCTCAAGAATATCGATCACTTCAAGACCGTTTTAGAAAACTAAATAGCCCGCCATGCAGCAACTGATACTCTTCTTGTCGAGGTATCGCAATAATCTGTTGCTCTTAGCCCTATTGCTATTGGCGGTTGTACGTCATTCCTTTAAGAATCCCGTTTCAGAACATTGGATCAATACAGTGGGTACTGGGGTTGCTGCTACATTTACCGATGCTACCAATGGATGGAAAAATTACTGGTCACTCGAAGAGGTAAATGATGAGCTGGCGAGGGAAAATGCTGTTCTAAAAGCCGCCATGTGGTCAAATTCTGCTCCTGAGTTTGCCGCCACCTCGGAGTATGATTATATACCAGCCAAGGTCATTAATCACAGTTACAAAAAAGTCAATAACTACATTATCATTAATGCAGGTAAACGACTTGGTGTGCAGCCTGGAATGGGTGTGGTTAGCGCCCAAGGGTGGGTAGGCACCGTGAGTGAAAGCACAAGAAACTATGCCTATATTTTGCCTTTTACGCACAGCAAAGGAGGTATTGGTGCCCGCATTGAAGGAAAAGGATTGGGACAATTGAGTTGGTCGGGGTCGGTTGAAACAGCACTTCTGAACGATATTGAACGTGAATTTGAGCCAAAACCAGGCGACAGTATTTACTCCTATACTCGCGTAGAAATCGCACCCCCTGTATTGACAGGTATTGTGCATAGTGCGTCGCAGAGTGAAGAAGACTTGAGCTGGAATGCCAAAGTAAATCTGACGACGGACTTCATGAATTTGGATTGGGTATATGTATGCCAATTCAAAGGGAAAGAAGAATTGGACACTTTAAAACTTAATATGGAATGAATGTAGGTCGCATACTTGGCGTTGCCGTTCTTGCCATTACGGTCCAATGGTTGCTCATCCAAGATTTGCCATTGACGGATTACGGAAACCCCTATATCTATTTGTGGGCATTCTTTGTGATTCCATTTAACACCCCGAGAATGACCACCTATGTATTGGCCTTTATCATAGGTTCTACCCTCGACAGTCTTGAGCAGAGCGGCGGTGCACATACTATTGCTGCGCTCATGACCATCGCTGCAAAGCCGTCTATTGAAAGCTTCCTTTACGGATTCAGAGAGGAAAACTCCAACCATACATTAAGCGGACTTCCGTTGGCGAATTTCTTACCACTCGCCTTCCTCTTGGTCCTTCTTCACCATTCGTTATTATTTACTGTAGAAAACAGTGGATTTTCTCAATTTTCAGCACTTGGACTTCGTATCTTGATGTCAACCCTCAGCACTGTTGGGTTACTTACGATCGCTCATTTTCTTTTGTCCAAACGCTATGCAGCATAAAGCAGCATTCTATTCGGTTATCGTCCTGATCACATTGATATTCAGTGTGCGTCTGTTCAATATTCAGATCATGAATGATGAATACGCGGCGCGGGCAGAACGCAATGCTACGCAAACAGAGAAATTGTACGCGCCGCGCGGTTACATCTATGATCGAAACGGTCAACTCATGGTGGGAAACAGCCCAACGTACGACCTTATGGTGAGTCCCTATTTAGTAAAGGATTTAGATACAGTGCAGCTTGGTAGACTGCTCGATTTAGAAGTAGTGGACATCAAGAAGCGTTTGGAAAAAGCCAAGAAGTACAGCTATTTCCGCAGCAGCATGTTCATGAAGATGTTGCCCAAAGAGCACTACGCACGAATTAATACTGAACTCAAGAAGTTCGCTGGATTCTACCCACAGAAGCGAATCCTCAGAAACTACCCCAAGCCCGGTGCCGCCAATGTTGTGGGATTCATTGGAGAAGTCAACACGGACTTTATTCGCAAAAACGAAGGGTATTCCATGGGAGACCTCTCCGGGAAAAGCGGGATAGACAAGAGTTATGAAAGCATGCTTAAGGGCGAACACGGGAAGCGATTTTATACCGTGGATCACAGAAACCGTAGAATTGGCAACTGGAAAGACGGTGCACACGATCTCCTGCCGGTTCCAGGTAAAGATTTAACGAGCAGCATTGATTTAGACCTCCAGTTGTACGGCGAACAGTTGATGAGCGGAAAACGTGGAAGCATTGTTGCTATTGAACCTGAAAGCGGAGAAATTCTAGCAATGGTGACGGCTCCGAATTACGATCCCAACGAATTGGTCGGACGGCTGCGCAGCAGAAATTACACGGCACTCTACTACGACAGCATCAATAAGCCACTCTTTGATCGAGGTATCTTGGCTGAATATCCACCTGGATCGCCTTTTAAACTTGTTGGGGCATTGATCGGTCTTCAAGAAGGCGTAATCAGTCCAAGAACGACCATGACCTGCAGACACGGTTGGCATTATGGAAGCTTGACAGTGGCCTGTCATTGCAAGGGGGGACCGATGAATCTGAGAAAGGCCATTTCAGAAAGTTGTAACAACTACTTCTGCTCAGTTTACCAGCGTTCTGTAGATCACGGCGGCGATTCTCGCCAAGGCTTAGAAATATGGTCAAACCACGTTAAGAGCTTTGGATTGGGCAAATACCTCGGCAATGATCTGCCCACAGGAAAGAAGGGGCTCGTACCTGATGTCGCTTTCTACGATCGGTTCTTAGGATATACCGGTTGGAAAGGGGCAACCTCTGTGAGTAACGGGATAGGTCAAGGGGAACTATTGGCTACGCCTATTCAGCTTGCAAATATGGCGGCTGCCATTGCAAATCGCGGTTATTACTACACGCCGCATATCATTAAAGACGTTGACGGTGCTCAGGTAGACAGTGCATTCTTCACTCCGAAGTACACGACCATTGACAGCATTCATTTTGAGACGGTCATTGAAGGGATGTACGATGTATTTGAGAGCGGTACAGCAAAGGCCGTGCGTTTGAAGCACATCTCCCAATGCGGAAAGACGGGTACTGCACAAAATCCGCACGGTCAGGACCACAGTATTTTCGTAAGCTTTGCCCCAAAGGATGACCCTAAAATTGCCATTGCCGTCATCATTGAAAACGGTTATTGGGGGTCTAGATGGGCAGCACCGATATCTAGTCTAATGACCGAGCTTTATCTCAGTGATACTGTTACTCGACCGAGACTCGAGCAACGCATGCTAGAAGGAGAACTGCACGAAGAATACCGCAAACAGCATCTTGCCATTTACGGGGAAGACAGCACTTACGAAGCGAACTTCTGATGGGTTACGGCAATAGAAATCGCGTTGGGTTCGATTGGATTTTGGTCAGCCTCTACTTTCTACTCTGCATATGGGGATGGATTAGTATTTATGCTGCCGTTTACAACGAAGAATCCGCTAGTATTTTTTCCTTGGATCAGGAGTATGGCAAACAGGGACTGTTCATTGTGGGAGGGCTCCTGATCATCTTTTTCACCATGATCACTAACTATAGGATATGGACCAATTTTGCACCTCTCTGGTATGCATTGAGCATTCTGCTATTGATCCTAGTTTTGTTTGTCGGCAAGAAAATAGGTGGTGCCCGAAGTTGGTTCGGACTTGGGGGATTTAGCCTGCAACCTTCAGAAGTTGGAAAATTTGCCACTGCATTGATGCTAGCCTTCTACGCAAGTTTGCCAAGGAAAACCATGAAGAATTGGCGCGATAGAATTCTAGGGATATCCATCTTAGGAGTGCCGGGTATTCTGATTGCGCTACAGCCGGATATGGGCTCAACTTTGGTTTACCTCAGTTTGATCTTCGTAGTGTATCGAGCCGGTATGCCGGGATATTACATCGGTATTGTACTCGCGGGTGTCGCGTTGGCGGTTGCTGGTTTAGTACTTCCCTTAAAAACCGCATTGCTTTCCTTGGGAATACTAGCGTTTCTTGTGTTTCTGTTTCTTCCCAAAAAAAGACGCTTCTTAATCTATAACGCCTTCTTTACCTCCATCTCCGCGGCGATCATGTACGGTGTTGGTTTTGTTATGGAACAAATCTTGGCACCGCACCAGCAAGTGCGAATCAAGGTATTGTTGGGCCTAGAAAACGATCCCTCGGGAGCCGGCTACAACACCCTACAATCTCTGATTGCTATAGGTTCAGGAGGATGGAC
>JACESW010000094.1 GCA_013911625.1 Cryomorphaceae bacterium
CACTATGATGTTGGCAATGAGCTGGTTCGAGGACCAACAAGTAGACTGGATCATTCTAGAAACAGGAATGGGCGGTCGATTAGACGCTACCAACATTTGTTCTCCAGAAATATGCCTAATCACGAATATCGGACTCGATCATCAACAATTTTTAGGCGATGATCGCCGAACCATAGCGAATGAGAAAGCAGGAATTATAAAGCCAGGTATTCCTGTAGTTGTTGTAGAAAAAGATGCAGAGACCAAGAATGTCTTTATTGATGCATCGAGTGCAAAAGGTGCTCCTCTGTTTTGGGCTAATTCTTATGATTTACCCTCCGATTTAAAGGGAAGCTATCAGAAACACAACATCAATGGCGCTGCAGCTGTATTTGATCTATTATTCCCTGAAAGTCAGAGTTTATGGAGTTTAGGGTTCACTAGAGTTCGAGAAAACACGGGATTCTTCGGACGTTGGACCCCAATCTGTGAGTCGCCTCGAGTTGTGGTTGATACTGGACACAACAGTGCTGCATTCTCTTTTCTTGTGAAGCAAGCGGCGGAGGAGTGTCGCGGTCGCCAGCATTGGGTTCTGGGCGCCGCCGCCGACAAAGACATGGGTACGGTGCTGCAGCTACTGCCCAAAGAAGCAAGCTATTATTGGACCGCAACATCGAATAACCGCACATTATCGGCTGAGGCCTTAAGTGACATTGGCTCGAAATTTGAGCTTAATGGAGCACAATACGATAACGTGAACAGCGCTTTAGAGGCTGCTAAAATTGCGGCAGAAGTAGATGACTTAATTATCGTTGCAGGTTCTAACTTTGTGGTAGCAGATTTACAATTATGAAAAAGACAGCATTCCTCGTAGCCTTTATGCCGTTCATGCTTTTGGCACAAACTGAAGAAGTAAAACAGCGAACTGCCCTATTTCTTCAAGAGCAGAGTGCAAAGTTCAAAATCAAGGAACTCAACGGCTCTGAACCTAATTACGGTGTATTAAGCGAAACCCAATTCATCTTTCATCAGTACTATCAGTTAAAGCAGCTCGAGAAAGAGGTAAACGAGCTAGGTAATAGCGTACGTCCCAAATACGATTTGAGCACTTTCGTTTATGAGGATGAAGAAGAACTCAAGTATGCCTTGAAATTCTGGTTCAAGGAATTCATCGGGAACAAGCGCATCACTCCTGGTCGCGATTACCGAACCGTTGATCATGTTGACCCTGCCATTGTAATCATCGACGGCACTAGCGTTAGTATCCTCACTTTGAGCTGCTATGCCACGGATATCGATGAATTTAGAGACTGGCGCAGTGCTATGCTGGGCGTATTTGGCTCTCCCAATGCAATGGTCATCGAGATCGGTTGTAACGGCCCTATTGAATGGACTAAAAACGCACCTGATCCCAAAGATCCAAGCTGGAGACGTTAATTCTTCTAAACTTTGATATTTGGCCCAAGGAATACTGTTGGGCGTTTGTAGGTCCTCCGATTTGATTCACCCTTAGAAGCTTTGGCCGAAAATGCGCTAAGAGCCACTGCTTCATCCAAGTGTTTTTTACTTGGTCGAACACCTTCTAAATCGGCGATGGTCAAGGTTACACTTAACAAACTTCGCTGCTTTCTTAAACTCCACATTGCCGTCTTATAATGATTTAGGAAGTGTCGTTTCATAGCGTCGTTGTGCAACACAATGGGCTTAAGATCATCCAAGGACAACCGTGCGTTTTGAACTGCTGAACGGTCTATCTGACGCTCATACGACTCTACGACACGTCGTTGTATAGTTAAAGATGTTTCACTCTCAACCTTTGACGCCGATAGAGTATGCATCAACTGAAGATCTACACGATCGAGCAAAGCACCGGAAAGGATACCTTGATATCTATGGAAAGCCGCAGCACTGCATGTGCATTCTTTTTCTGGATGATTGAAATAGCCGCAATGGCACGGATTCATTGCCATAATCATCTGAACCCTATGTCGATCCATATGAAGCAAAAGGGCGTCCAAGACAGATTTTGAAAATGTAGGTAATTCGTCCAAAATGAGTGCCCCGCCATAAGCCCGATGAAACTTGCCCAATACTCCTTTCGAAACAGCGCTTACCTCCGAGTTCCAATTAGCGGAATTATCTATCTCCAAATAGTCCTTGAGCGCTTGGACTTCCTTTGAGCCAAAGAGCGATTTTATGGATTCCTCAGGTACTGTATTAATGACTGGGCGACCGCCGAAGGTGGAGCCGTGTTCCTCGTTGATCATTGCAAAGACACTCCTGTCCGATGTATTCATTGGTGGTAAAATAGACGGGAATCGAGCCAAGAGCATAGTTTTCCCAATTCCAGGAGCGCCATTGAGCAATACGTGGTGTCCTCCTGAGGCGGCTATTTCTAAGGCACGTTTAAAAGACTGAAGACCTTTGACATCACTAAAACACCCATGACTATTTTCATCAAGCTGAGGAAGGTTGGTGTCCTTATTAATGGGAAACACGCCCTTTTGAAGAAACGCTACCACCTCGCTGAACTTCGAGACGTTCACGATTTCCAAGGTGTGAAATTCTGCACTCAGACGTGGCATTCTATTGCTCGGTACATTGAGAATAATACGCTTGTGACCACCGTGATATGCTGTTTGAAGGAGTTTGAATGGTGCAGCAGCAGGCTCTATGGTCCCGTCCAACTGTATGGCTCCATAAAACAAAGTCTTATCCAAGAGTTCCGTAGAAATCTGACCACTTGCTCCGAGAATTCCAACCGCCATGGGCAGGTCATAATGACTTCCTTTTTTGAGAAGTTCCAACGGCCTAAAGTTGAGTGTAATTCGTTGCCCCGGCCAATGCCATCCTTCGTTTTTTAAAGTTGCATAGATGCGCTGGCGGTTTTCTTTTATAGAACCGTGTACATTGCCGGATATGTGAAACTTTATTCCACGTGATATATTTACCTCTAACAGTACAGGGACAGGAAGTAGAATGGAGGGCTGAACAGTGTGAATTCGGATGAGCATAGCGAATTAGAATTGATTGGTTCATCAAATTCTGAATTGGCTACAGAAGACCCAAAAAATGTGAAAAAGTAAAAGTTACCGACAGTACCTATTCCTCGCCTTTATTCGCGAGTTGACCGCAGGCTGCATCAATATCCTGTCCGCGAGAATGGCGGATAGTTGTGATGACTCCCTTGTTTTCAAGGATGCGTTTGTACATGTCCACAGCTTCCTGAGGCGCTTGGGTGTACGGTCCATTATCAATGGGGTTGTACTGAATAATATTCACCTTGGTCGGTATGGCACCGCAGAATTTTGCCAATGCCTTAGCGTCCGATTCCTCGTCGTTGATTCCTTTCCAGATGACGTATTCAAACGTCACGTGCTTACCCGTTTTTGCATACCAATACTGTAGGCTTTCGCGCAGATCTGCAAGGGTGGTCGTTTTATGTGCCAGGGGCATCAGTTTTGCGCGCTTTTCTTCGATAGCGCTATGCAAGGAAATGGCCAAGTTAAATCTCACCTCATCGTCAGCCATCTTCTTGATGAGCTTTGGTACCCCGATGGTACTTAACGTAATACGGCGTGGGCTAAGACCCAATCCTTTGGGGTCGGTGATTTTATTTATCGCAGAAAGGACATTCTGGTAATTCAACAAGGGTTCTCCCATACCCATGAACACAATATTGGTCAATGGCCGTCCGAAGTATTCCTTGCCCTGTTTGTCAATCACTACAACTTGGTCATAAATCTCATCCGGGGAAAGATTTCGCATGCGTTTCAATGCAGCTGTCGCACAGAAAGTACAATCCAAGGAGCACCCCACTTGCGAGCTTACACAAGCTGTAATCCGCTTTTCTGTTGGGATTAAAACCGATTCAACCAAGGCCCCATCGTGAAGCTTTACCGCATTTTTAATGGTACCGTCCACACTGCGTTGCATCAAATCAACCTTAAGTAAGTTGAAGACAAAGTGATCGTCAAGCAATGCGCGAGTTGACTTACTGAGGTTCGTCATTTCATCGAAGCTCTGCGCACTTTTTTGCCACAGCCACTGATAGACTTGTTTGGCACGGAAGGCTTTCTCTCCGTTCTCTTCAAAAAAATGGATCAAAGCTTCCTGGGATAGTCCGCGGATGTCTCGCTTGTTATCGGTCATAGTGCAAAGATACGCACAGCAAAAAGGAATTAAGGCATGTCACGCTCCACCAAATACCCCATTTTTCCCATTTGGTAATCTCGCATGGCTTCCATGATTTCCGTTTGATTCGTCATTACAAAAGGGCCGTAGCTTTCCACCTTTTCGCCAATAGGGGCAGCAGAGATAAAGAAGACCTTCGTGTCCTCCTCTAAATGCGCCGTGTAATCGCCTGCATCTAATTGATAGAGCATGGCATTTTCCACCAGGCCGTAACCTTCAAGTCGACCTGCACCACTCAGGAGGTAAAACAATCCGTTTTCACCTTCTTTCACAGTAAAGGAAAACGGCGCTGTGGTAGCTAAACCGTGGGCGCTAGTTACGGGATAAGCACCTTTTAATGGACCAATAGCTTGACCGTGACCGAGATCGCCCGAAACTATCCTTAATTCAGGATGCCCGTGGGCAGAAGGCAATTCCTCTTTTTGGAAAGGTAAATACACAGGCTCCATCATTTTCATGGTGCTGGGAAGGTTGACCCAGATCTGAATGATTTCCTGTACACCGCCATTCTCACAGAGTTCAGCTGGTGGGCGCTCGCTGTGAATGATGCCCATACCCACATCTGTCCATTGCACTCCGCCACCGCCTACAACACTGTTATTTCCTCTGCTGTCTCTATGGTGGACACCTCCTTCCCACATAAATGTAATGGGAGAGAAACCTCTATGTGGATGCGGACCTACCCCGGCATCCCAGCGGTCGGTGCCAGGAGCGATAGTACTTCTGTGGTGATGAATGAGTAGAAAAGGATCTATCTGATCGACGCTTTGCGTCGGAATCGGCTGTTTTACAGGATGCGGACCCATCATGACTTCGTGGGCAGGTAAGGCGCGGAGTACTGGCATATATGCTTGTTTAAACAAAGAACAAGTTACTTCGAAAAGAGTTTATTCAACAATCGTAATTGAAGGCGTTACGAGCACATTACTCTGGTTTCCCGCACGATCGACAACATAAATGTCGTAATCTACCGTTTCGGAATTTTCGCTACCGGTAATGTACACGCTGTTGATGGTACATTCGAGCTCTCCTTGAATACTCACCTCAGCTCCACCGGGCACAATATTAGAAATTCGAAATTCGTGTGCCAGCCCCAATCTATTATCTACAACGAAAAGGTTCGGGTCGTCCGTGAAGTTTTCACCCAGATCGCCGTCTTTATCGTAAAAACTGATACGCATATAGAC
>JACESW010000095.1 GCA_013911625.1 Cryomorphaceae bacterium
GTAAAACTTACCTACCTAAAGCTACTCCTTACGGTGTTGCTGATAACGGTATTGCTTCACAGAAGTACGGTCAAGTTTCTTCTCAAGTATTGGAAACGTACTTGAACTATGATGCTGAAGTTGCTGGTAACATGTTGAACTTCATGGCAGGTTACTCTTGGCAAGAAAACAACTACGAAGGTTTCGGTGCTACTGCATACGAATTCGTTACAGATAACTACAGCTTTAACAACCTTGACGGTGGTGGTCGTGCACAATTGGGTGATAAGTACTCTTACCGTGGCCAGTCTCGTCTAGTTTCTTTCTACACTCGTGCCAACTACGATATCGGTGGAAAGTTGATGTTGACAGGTACTGTTCGTCGTGACGGTTCTTCTAAGTTCGGTGCTGATAACAAGTGGGGTATCTTCCCTTCTTTCGGAGCTGCATTGCGTCTATCTGAATTTGACTTCGTTCCAGAAGCATTCTCTGATTTGAAATTGCGTGCTGGTTGGGGTGTTGTAGGTAACGAGGCAATTGGTGAGTACCAAAGTATCGCGCGTATCGGTACAGGTTCTAACGCTGTTATCGGCGGTTCTGCAACTTCTGGTACCGGTTACTTGAACCCTGCTAACCCAGGTCTACGTTGGGAGTCTACGGCTTCTACGAACATCGGTTTGGATTGGGAAATGAACGGTGGTAAATTCTACGGTTCTTTGGACTTGTTCCAGAAAAACACTTCAGATCTTCTGTTGACCGTTCCTGCACCAGCTCCTTCTGTTGCTCCAACATTGTTGGCTAACGTAGGTGCTACTTCAAACACTGGTTTTGATTTGATGTTGAACTACGCGCTAATGAGCTCTTCAGACTTCGGTTGGGATATCGGTTTCAACTTGTCTCGTTCAAGACTAGTAATTGAAGACTTAGGTACTAACTCTGAGATTTTGACAGGTGCTATCTCTGGTGCTGGTCAATCAGGTGCTTTCGCTCAGAAACTTGTTGTAGGTGAAGCTTACGGTACTTTCTACGGTCTCGTATACGATGCTTCTTCTAACACTTACGGAGACGAGGCTGAGGTAATCGGTTTGGCTCAGCCAGACTTTACTTACGGTTTCTTGAACACGTTTAGCTTCGGTAAATTCAACGCTAGCGTATTCTTCCGTGGACAGCAAGGTGGTTCTGTGTTCAACAACACGGCAATGGAGTACACTACACTTGATAACTTGAACACCAACATTAACTTGTTGGCTCCTGCACTCGACTTCACTGACGATATGTTGACCTCTACGCCAACGTACTCTTCACAGTGGATTGAAGATGCTTCGTTCTTGCGTCTTGATAACTTGAACATTTCTTACAACGTTGATGTTGAAGGTTCTCAATGGTTGAACTCAGCTGTTGTTGGTTTGAGTGGTCAAAACTTGTTGATGTTGACTAACTACACTGGATACGATCCTGAGGTAAATACTTCTGCTTCAGGTAATGGTGCTCCTTCGTTAGGTATTGACTACACCAACTACCCACGTGCACGCACTATTGCATTGAACGTGAAATTCAACTTGAAATAATTTAAAAAAGATCGATACAATGAAAAGATTTTCAAAAATCGCATTGATTGCAGCCGCCGCCGTATCTACAGTTACGTTCCAGAGCTGTACTGATCTAGAAGAGACTATCTACGAGGATATCACCGCGGATAACTTCTTCTCAAGCGAAGGCGATTACTACTCTGTACTCGTAAACGCTTACGGTAACCTACGCCCATTGTTGTGGGGTTACTTTAACAATAGCCAGATTTCTTCTGACGAAACTATCGTTCCTACCCGTGGTGGTGACTGGGGTGATGGTGGTAAATGGAGAGAACTTCACCAGCACAACTGGACACCAGTAAATGCAGAAGTTGTAGGCCATTGGAATGATGCGAACAAAGGATTGGCTCAAACTAACCAGTTCATCTATGATCTCGATGCTGCTGACGCAAGTCTGTTTAGCGTTTATGACAAAGATGTTCTCATGGCTGAAGCTAGAGTTCTACGTGCATTTTATTACTTCCAATTAATGGACTTCTATGGCGGTGTTCCGATCCTAGAGAGCGCAGCTATTGATCCGGCTAATCTTCCAGCGAAGAATACGCGTAAAGAAGTGTTTGAATACATAGAAAGCGAATTGCTTGCCGCGATTGGTAACTTAAAAGACATGCATACGTCTGACCAACAAGGTCGTGTTACTAAGTACACTGCACACGGTTTACTTGCAAGAATGTACACTAACGCAGAGGTGTTTACCGGTACTGCTAGATGGGCTGATGCTGCATCACACGCCGATATGGTAATCAATAGTGGTGACTTCAGCCTAGAAGCTGATTTCCATGATAACTTCTCACCTGAGAATGACGGTGGTTCTGAGCACGTATTCGTTGTCCCTAACCTTGCTCAAGGTGGACTAGGGCTTACATTCAACATGAGAACGATGCACTACAACCAGTTGCCTTCTTCTCCATGGAATGGATTCTGTACGTTAGCTGATTTCTACAATAGCTTTGACACTACAGATGATCGTCACGGTATTTTCCTTGTAGGACAGCAGTACGATGACGCTGGGAACGCTTTGACAGACCGTCAAGGTAACCCATTGAGCTTCACGGCTTCTCTTCCTGGAATCACAGGTGCTTCTGAGACCGATGGTATCCGCGTTGTGAAATACGGTATTGACCCAGCTGAGCAAGGTGGTGATTCAGGTAATGATTACGTGATTATCCGCTACGCTGATGTACTTCTAATGAAAGCAGAAGCGCTTCTACGTCAAGGAGACGAAACAGGTGCTCTTGCAATTGTTAACGATATCAGAAGTAGAGCTGGAGCTGCCGCTCGCACGACTCTGTCAACAGACGATCTTCTCGAAGAACGTGGATTTGAGTTAGCTTGGGAAGGTGTAAGACGTCAAGATCTTATCCGTTTCGGTAAATTCACGGACGCTTGGGAACTTAAGGAAGTAACTGGTGAAGACCACATCAAGTTATTCCCAATTCCATTCTCAGCACTGGGAGCTAACCCGAACCTAGAGCAAAACCCAGGTTACCCTGCGGAATAATTCTAGTTCGATATAACTAAGTATTTAGTAAGGAGCCAGCACGAAAGTGCTGGCTTTCTTTTTTATATTGCTACTCACGCTTCAATGCTTACACACACTATGATTCGAAGAATATTACCCGTGGCCTTTTTGGCCTTTTTTGTTGGCTGTCAGCCTGCTGATTCCATCGATGCGTTATTCACGCAATTGGACAATAAAAAAATCGGAATTGACTTTCAAAATAACCTTGCTTACGACAAGGACTTCAACGTGTTTAACTACCGTAACTTTTATAATGGCGGTGGTGTTGCAGTGGGGGATGTGAACAATGACGGATGGATGGATTTGTACTTTACTGCCAACCAGACCTCAAATACCCTTTACCTCAACAATGGGGACATGACCTTTACAGACATCACCGAAAGTGCGGGCGTGGCTGGACAGCAAGCCTGGTCAACAGGGGTAGCGATGGCCGATGTCAATCAAGATGGATTTATCGATATCTATGTCTCAAATTCTGGAGATATCAAAGGAGATAGCCGTGCCAACGAACTATTCCTCAACAATGGCGACAATACGTTCACCGAAGTTGCTGAGGAGTGGGGCGTTGCTGATCAAGGATTGAGTACCCACGGTGTATTCTTCGATTACGACAGAGATGGAGACCTTGACCTCTATGTGCTAAACAACAGCTACCGCGCAATTGGAAGTTTTAATCTTGAAAAAAGCTCACGTGAAGTGCGCGATGCAGAAGGCGGTGACAAGATCTACCGAAACGACGGAGGTTCTTTTACAGATGTTAGCGAGGCCGCAGGCATAATGGGTAGTGAGATTGGTTTTGGTCTAGGTACAACAGTCGGCGACGTGAATGGCGATGGGTGGGATGATATCTACATTTCCAACGACTTCTTTGAGAAAGACTACCTCTACATCAATAATCAGGACGGTACGTTTAGCGAAGAGCTCGAAAAACACATGCGTCATACCTCATTCGCTTCTATGGGTGCGGACATGGCCGACATAAACAACGACGGGGCACCGGACATCTTTGTTACAGACATGCTTCCACAAGGTGTTCGAAGACTGAATCAGACCACCACTTTTGAAAACTGGGACGTCTATCAAGGAAAGTTAAAGTGGGGGTACTACCATCAGTTTAACCGCAACATGCTGCACTTGAACACCACAGAAGGGGATTTCTCGGAGATCGGCCAACTGAGTGGCGTGGAGGCCACAGACTGGTCCTGGGGAGCGCTTATTGCAGATTTAGATAACGACGGTTGGAGGGACATCTATATCTCTAACGGCATCAACCACGACCTCACCGACCAAGATTACATCAATTACATCTCCAACGAAGAAGTGATGCGCTCCATCGTAACCCAGGAAGGGGTGAACTACAAGGAGCTTATCGACCTTATGCCTTCTACGCGCATTCCGAACTATGCCTACAAGAATGTTGCGAAAGGGTACAAGTTTGTCAATAAAGCCGAAGATTGGGGACTCGATGCACCGAGCCACAGTAACGGATCTGTATATGCAGATTTAGACAACGACGGCGATTTAGAATTGATCGTCAACAACACGAATCAAGCGCCGTTCATCTGGCGAAACAATGCCGAAACACTACTTGCGGAAAACCACAGCATCTCGTTGGATTTGCGCAATGAAAACGGCGCGACTGCCATTGGCGCGAAAGTTTACGGCTATGCTGGTGGGGAGATGTTCTTTGCAGAATTGGTCCCTATGAAAGGATTTCAAAGCTCTGTAGATCCGAGAATACACCTTGGTGTTGGCGCACACAAAAGCCTCGACAGTTTGACCATCGTTTGGGGAAATAAGACGTCGCGATTGAGTGCTGTGGCTGCAGATAGTCTTTACGTTCTAACGGCGGCAGATGCAAGGCCTACACAGCTTGCAAGAGTAAAAAGTACTTTGCTACAGTCCTCAGGAGAATACGGCGCACGTACAGAGAACAAATACAGCCAGTTCAACGAAGAGCGCCTCATTCCACAAATGGTTACCACAGAAGGTGCGCGACTGGCACACGCAGACATCAATGGAGATGGGTTTACAGACGTATACCAATGTGGGGCCGCTGGGGAAGCGGGCAAGTTGTTTTTAGGGTCGAATTACTACGGCTTTGAAGAAGCTACTCGAAATCCTTTTGCAGCACACGCTGCTAGCGAAGACACCGACGCTCAATTCTTTGATTACGATGGAGACGGAGATCTCGATCTATACGTCGCAAGCGGATCTATGGAAGCTGAAAACAACAGTCCTAATCTCTTTGATCGCGTTTATAAAAA
>JACESW010000096.1 GCA_013911625.1 Cryomorphaceae bacterium
CTTCCTTAGATGGAATGGATGCCGCTTTGGTTCAATTCAGCGAAGAGAACGGCCTTCAATGGCAGCTCCTCGAACACTTTGAATTTGAGTACCCCAATGCGCTTAAAACACTAGTCAATAACTGTTTCAAGGATGCCTCACTAAAAGCAGAAGTTGACCAAGCATTTGCCGACTGGACCATTTCATGTATCGAGCATATCAAAGGAAAAACAGCCTACGAAATTCACGCTGTTGGTTCTCATGGTCAGACCATTTTTCACGATCCACAAAACAAATACACCTTTCAAGCGGGATGCTTGGCTGAAATTGCACATACTACGGGTATTCCATGCATCACAGATTTTCGAATGCAGGACGTCTTGCTTGGTGGTCAAGGCGCTCCTTTAGTACCTATGGGAGACCACCTTTTGTTTGGTATGTATGAAGCAGCACTTAATCTCGGTGGTTTTGCAAATGTGAGCATCGGAAATCCTTTACTAGGAGACGGCGTGATGGATGCCTTTGATATTTGCCCTGCGAACTATGTTTTGAATACCCTTTCTCGTGAAATGGGAAAAGAATACGACGAGGAAGGAAAGCACGCTTCACGCGGATCTATCAATCAATGGGTATTGGAAGAGCTAAATAGTCTTCCCTATTTTGAGCAAGAACCACCAAAGAGCCTTGGAGCGGAATGGGTGGAAGCCAAAGTCTTGGACAAAGTAGATTACTTACAGCCCTCAGATGCCCTTGCTACCTATTGCGAACATATTGCCATACAGATTTCAAATATCCTCGAAGGAAAGCGTGTTTTAGTCACTGGCGGAGGTGCATGGAACGATTATTTGTTGGGACGTATAGAAGCGTATGGAGTGAAATTAGAGCGCCCTGAAAAAGAGGTGGTCAACTTCAAAGAAGCCGTCATTTTTGCACTCCTTGCCTACCTAAGGTTTACTGGGAAAGACAACGTATTAGGAGCGACTACCGGTAGTGGTAAAAATCACAGTTCGGGCAAAGTATTTTGGCCGTAAATAGTACCTTAGGGCTTCCTAAATACAGACGCGATGAAAGAACAACTACGCGCATTCGAAGAGCGCCCTGCTGAAATCGTCTTTAATTGGCACGATCCGCTGACCGAAGCAAAAGGTTGGGTAGTCATAAACAGCCTCCGCGGTGGAGCTGCAGGCGGTGGAACTCGCATGAGAAAAGGCCTTACAGAAAGTGAGGTGCTGTCTCTTGCAAAGACCATGGAAATCAAATTTACCGTAGCAGGACCTGCTATTGGCGGGGCGAAAAGCGGCATTGATTTCGATCCAAACGACCCTCGAAAAGACGGTGTATTGCGCCGATGGTACAAAGCAGTATATCCTTTGTTGAAAAACTATTACGGTACAGGTGGAGATTTGAACGTCGACCAGAAAAAGGAAGTGATCCCAATTACTAGTGAGTTGGGCATTCTACACCCACAAGAGGGTGTGCTGAACGGTCACTACCAACCGGGAGATTTTGCCAAAGCAAGAAAGATCAAACAACTGCAAGACGGGGTAAGCCTCAGTGTAACTAGTGAAGAGCTATTACCTAAGGGCTCTGACTCCATGAAAGTAGGTGATATGATTACAGGCTACGGGACTGCTGTGAGCGTAAAGCACCTTTACGATCTGTGGGGACAAGATGTTTCTGGAAAGCGCGTGATCATCCAAGGTTGGGGCAATGTTGCCTCGGGTGCTGCGTACTACCTGAGCCAAATGGGCGCTAAAATTGTGGGAATCATTGACATTGCGGGCGGGCTCATGAAACACGAAGGATTTTCACTTGAAGAAATAACGGACTTGTTCAATAATAAAAACGGCAACGCCTTAAACGCACCGAACATCATACCATTCGAGCAGGCCAACAAAGATATTTGGTCTATCGGTGCAGAGGTTTTTATCCCTGCGGCAGCTTCAAGGCTTGTCAATCGAATGCAACTCGCACAAATGTTGGACAACGGACTTGAGATTATTTCGTCAGGAGCCAATGTGCCTTTTGCTGATGAAGAAATTTTCTACGGTCCCATCGCAGAATTGGCCGATCAAAAATGTGCGGTCATTCCAGATTTCATCTCAAACTGCGGAATGGCACGAGTTTTTGGTTATTTGATGCAAGAGGATGCAGAATTAACCGATCTAGCTATATTTCATGACGTAAGTCACACTATATTAGGAGCACTTCAAGATATTGAAGCCGTAAAATCGAAACACACTAACATTACTTCCAAAGCATATGCGAATGCTTTGAAACTTTTAATCTAAAAATCAATGACCTACACTTTGATGCTTGTGGTGTTTGTATTGGGTTATGCAGCCATTGCCTTTGAACACCAACTCAAAATCGATAAGGCAGCAGCAGCCTTGGTTACGGGAGTTTTGACTTGGACACTGTATATCGTTGCCAGTCACCATTACCACGAAGTAGAAGAACATTTACTCCATCACCTCAGCGAGATTTCATCCATCCTTTTCTTCTTGATTGGGGCGATGACCATCGTAGAGCTCGTGGATGCTCACGAAGGTTTTGCTGTTATTACAGACCGAATTAAGACCACCAACAGGGTAAAGCTGATGTGGATTATTGGTATTCTCAGCTTCTTCTTCTCAGCAGCTTTAGATAATCTAACAACCTCGATTGTGATGGTTAGCCTTTTGCGCAAGCTCATCGCCGATCAGAAGGACCGCTGGTTCTTTGCAGGTATGGTAGTCGTGGCAGCAAATGCCGGGGGGGCTTGGTCACCGATCGGTGATGTAACCACAACCATGCTTTGGATCAAAGGACAGATTACAGCAGGTGCTGTCGTTTCTGATCTTATCGTTCCGTCGTTGTTCACCCTTTTGGCACCGCTTGTACTTCTTTCTTTCCGCTTGAAGGGAGATGTCACGCGCCCATTGAAAGCAGAAACCGCAGAACACTATCTCGACCCAACCACACCGTTCGAAAGAAACTTCGTGTTCTTCGCCGGTGTAGCGGGCTTGGTTTTCGTTCCAATCTTCAAAACGGTCACCCATCTACCTCCATTCATGGGGATGATGTTGTCTTTGGGGGTGTTGTGGTTGATTACGGATATTATGCACCGCAGAAAGCCCGCAGATGTGAAGCACCACCTCAGCCCGCTTGGGGTACTTCAAAAGATTGATACGCCTTCGGTATTATTCTTCTTAGGGATTCTTTTGGCTGTGGCTTCACTTCAAAGCATGGGCCAGCTTGGAGATTTAGCTATAGCGCTTGACGAAGGTATTGGGACCGATACGCAGAATGGCGTATACGTCGTGGGTATCATTATAGGTCTACTTTCTTCTATTGTAGACAACGTACCGCTCGTTGCTGCTGCAATGGGAATGTATGAAACCACCGAGGCTGGCTTGTTTATGCAGGACGGTACCTTCTGGCAGTTCTTGGCCTACTGTGCCGGAACGGGTGGTTCTGCCCTGATCATTGGATCTGCAGCAGGTGTTGCAGTCATGGGACTAGAAAAAATAAGTTTTGGTTGGTATTTAAAGAATATTTCACTGCTTGCACTCGTTGGATATTTAGCGGGAGCTGGAGTTTATATCCTACAAAACATGTTGTTGGCTTAAGGCCTTTCAAGTTGTTGATATTTCAAAAGCCTCCGCGAAGCGGGGGCTTTCTTTTTATAGATATTTGGGTAAATCACATAGCAGAAATGAGTACACTATTCCTTCAAATTCAAACGGGCGCAGAGGCCGTATTAACTGAAGAACCAACAGAAAAAACAATGTCTATCCTGGAGCTAATGACCTCAGGCGGAATAGGCGGGATTTTGATTATGGCATTCCTTGGAGTGCTGAGCATATTCGCCGTTTATATTTTCTTTGAGCGCTTCGGTGCCATCCGCTCTGCCAACAAGGTAGACCCGAACTTCATGAACAACATTAAGGACATGGTGATGGACGGCAAACTAGATGCAGCTGGAGCACTTTGCAAGGCAGAGAGTACCCCAGTGGCGCGCATGATTGAAAAAGGAATCAGCCGTATTGGCAAACCGTTAGGAGATATTACTCAGGCGATTGAGAACCAAGGCAAACTAGAAGTAACTCGATTGGAAAAGGGCTTGCCTATGCTCGCTACCATATCTGGTGGTGCACCGATGATTGGGTTCTTGGGAACGGTAATCGGGATGATTTTGACATTTAAGGAGATGGCAAACGCCGGTGGCCAGATTAAACTCGATATGATGGCAGAAGGTATCTATACCGCGATGACTACTACGGTAGCCGGTCTTTTGGTAGGTATCATTGCCTACTTCGGATACAACTTCTTGGTGACTCGAGTAGACCGTGTAGTCTACAAGCTAGAGGATAGCGCTATGGACTTCTTGGATTTGTTGCACGAACCTGCTTAATCGGAATCGATTATGAATTTAAGATCAAGAAGTAAAGTAAGTGCCGAGGTGAACATGTCTTCTATGACTGACCTCGTATTCTTGCTGCTCATTTTCTTCATCCTGGCTTCCACTTTGGTAACCTCTAGTGCCCTAGACATTATTCTTCCAAAGAGTGGTGCTCAGACCGTCAAGAAGAAAAACATCACCCTCACGGTGAATGAAGATTTAGAATTTGATGTGAACGGCACTATTGTTAGCTACGATCAAGTTGAACGCACCTTGCTCGGTGAGGTAGGTAAATTACCTGCTGATGAACAAGCCGTAGTTGTTCTTCGTGCTGATCAAACAGTACCAACAGGCGAAACTGTACGTTTATTAGATATCGGTTACCGCAATAACATGAAAATGATTATTGCCACTGATCCGAACTAAATATGGCATTCAACGAGCATAGAAATAGGAATCGAGCACGATTTTGGACGGTAACCATACACGTCCTGCTCTTGCTATGGTTTGCCTTTGCAGGTCTAAAGTATCAAGATCCTCCACCAGAGGACGGTATTGCAATCAATTTTGGATTCAGCGATGACGGATTTGGAGACAACACACAAGCTGCCCCTGTTACTCCGCCACCACCCGCACCGGAAACTCCAGTCGAGGAGACGCCACCGGTTCAAGAAGAAGTGGTCACACAGGATGTAGAAGATGCGCCTGTTATCGAGGAACCGAAAGAGGAACCAAAAAAAGAAACGCCGAAGGAGCCCGTAAAAGAGCAACCTAAAGAAACGCCTAAAGAAACCCCACAGCCAGATCCGGAGCCTGAACCGGACCCTCAGCCAACGGAAGAGGAATTAGAGCGCCAACGTAAAGCCGATCGTTTGAATCGCATGTTCAATACCAACAATAAAGGCAGTGGCAGCGGCGAGGGTGAAACACAAGGCGGTGGCGACCAAGGTGACCCGAATTGAGACCCTCTAAGC
>JACESW010000097.1 GCA_013911625.1 Cryomorphaceae bacterium
GCCATTAGGACGGCTGTGTTCTGGTCTGTCAGTGAGAGCAGTAATGACATGATTTCCTCAGAGGTGCGAGGGTCTAAGTTTCCTGTAGGTTCGTCAGCGAGGATGACTTTTGGTGCATTCAATAAAGCGCGTGCTATAGCTACACGCTGCTGCTCACCGCCGGATATCTCGAAAGTGCTTTTGTGTTTCTTGTTCTGCATGCCCACTAAGGTGAGTACCTCGACAATTCTCGCTGAGCGCTTGTCCTTGTCTTTCCAGCCCGTAGCACGTAGAACAAAGTCTAGATTAGCTTCAACACTGCGGTCACTGAGCAATTGAAAATCCTGAAATACAATACCGATATCTCTGCGTAATGCAGGAATATCTTTGCTGCGCAAGCCGTTCAATGTATGTCCAGCCACCCTAGCTGTGCCCTGTTCTAGGGGTAGATCGCCGTACAAAGTTTTTAAAAGTGAGCTTTTTCCAGAGCCCGTCTGGCCAATCAAATACACGAATTCACCGGTATCGATTTTAAAGCTTACGTCCGTGAGAACTAGGTGTTTGCCTTGAAAGACGTTTGCATTCTGTACTTCAATTGTTGCCATGTACGGTAGTTGATTTTAAGCAGATTCAAAGTTAGAAGAAATACCAAACGATTGAGGTCGCGCGTTTTTTTGATGTGAATAACTCAACCGAATTCACAGGATTGGCCCTAAAGTAGGCCATGAGCATAGGTTATTTTTAAGCATAAACGTAAACGATATGCGTACCCGATTATTTCTAGCGGTTCTGCTAGTTTTTGGCTTCAGCGTCCATGCCCAACAGACCACTGCTGAGCAAGGATTTGAGGCAACCTTTAATTCAAGTGTTGACCTTTTCGACGATGGACTCTATGCTGCGGCAAGAGTAGGATTTGACGAACTGTTGGCTTCCGATTTGCCGACACAGAGTTTCTTGAAAGAGGAAAGTAGTTTCTATAGAGCGCTTTGTGCACTCTATTTGATGAACGAAAACAGCGAATATTTCTTGACGTACTTCGCACAGACCTACCCGTTAAGCCCAAGATGGCAAGAGGCGCATGTCACTGCTGCAAACTACTACTTCAACAACCGCAGGTACAAAAAAGTGGTGCAATGGTTGGGTGCTATTGATGCCGCTGATGTTCCAAACGCTTTTAGAAGTGAATACTATTTCAAATTGGCCTACAGTTACCTGATGGCTAAAGATGTTGAAAAGGCGCGAAACCTCTTTTTTCAAGGGACCAGCTACAAGGGGGAATATCAGAATTACCACCAGTATTACTACGGGCATATCGCTTATGAGGCAGAACAATACAGTACCGCTTTGGGTCAATTCAAACTGCTGATTGGCGATGAGAAGTTTGGTGGTGTGGTTCCGTATTACCTCAGTCAGATTTATTACAAAACAGGAGATATCGATCAATTGCTTTCGGTAGGAGAGTCCCTTCTTGCACAGGCAGTTCCGTCGCGTGCGGCGGAGGTAGCTAAACTCATCGGTGAGGGGTATTATCAGAAATCGGACTGGAAAGAAGCTGCCCTCTATTTGGAAAAGCACAAAGAGCTAGGCGGCAAGCTGAGTATTCAAGACAACTATAAGCTTGGCTTCGTTTTGTACAAGACACGCAGGTACGAAGAGGCCATTAAGGCGTTCAACAAGATTCATAATCGAGGAGATGATTTGGGGCAGAGTGCCTACTACCATTTGGCCGATTGTTACCTAAAGACCGGCAAAAAGACGGAGGCTCAAGGGGCATTTTTTAAAGCCAGTCAGAGCGGTAGCGACAAGCGCCTTCGTGAAGATGCATATTTCAACTACGCGAAATTGGCCTACGACAGTGCTACACCGTTTGAGCAACCCTTAGATATTTTCAAGGACTTCTTAAAGAAGTACCCAAACAGCAAGTATCGCGCGGAAGCGAATGAATATTTAGCCAACCTGTATCTAAATTCTAAGGATTACGAGAGTGCTATGAAGGCGATCTCTTCGGCAGGGTTGGAACAGCCGACCATGCAAGGGGCCTATCAGAAAGTAGCGTATTTCCGTGGGGTGCAACATTTCAATGCTATTCAGTATCCGGCGGCTAAGCGCATGTTTGAGCGGTCTTTGGATTATCCCTTAAGCAATGTATATACGGCCTTGGCGCATTACTGGTTGGCTGAGGTGGCTTATAGAGCCAAGGACTTTGAAGGTGCCCTGCTAGAGTTGGCGAAATTTGAAGCTACTCCCGGATCTGCGACATTGAGCCAATACAAGCGAAGCCTGTACAACAAAGCCTACGCAAATTTCTCAAAGGGCAATTATGAGGCGGCAGCGACAACCTTCAGATTGTATTTAAACAAGCAACGACCGGGCACAAAGCTTGCGAATGATGCCGAATTACGCTTGGCAGATTCTTACTTCATGACGAGCCAATACAACAATGCCATCAACTACTACCAGACGTATCTCGGCCGTAGTGTTCCGGATGCGGATTACGCGATGTTCCAGCAGAGCCTCTGCTTTGGTTTGGTAGATGATGATCAGCGGAAGGCAGGAAGTCTAGAAACATTGGTGAAGAAGTATCCGAATTCTGTGTACGCAACTGATGCCTATTTTGAGTTGGGAGAGACCTACATGAAAATGGGCAAGGAAAACCAGGCAGAGTCTATTTTCACCGCATTCATTCAGGATTACCCGAAGTCTCGATTCATCAAAAATGCGCACATCGCATTGGGTCTGATCTACCGTACACAAGGAAAAGGCAACAAGGCATTGGACCAGTTCAAAAGCGTTGTAGAAGATTTCCCGAATACTGCTGAAAGTAGGGAGGCGCTTGGATTAGCGAAGATTCAGTTTGCTGAATTGGACCAGCTAACGGGTTATGTCGATTGGATTCAAACCTTAACGGGAACCGACATCGGTCAAGGTCAGCTGGATTCCACTTTATACAACGGAGCTTACGACCGCTACAGTTTTGGCGATTGTGAAGGAACATTGAAAGGCATGACGGATTACTTGAATAAGTTTCCAGATGGAATTTTCAGAGTTCCGGCAAATTATTACCTCGCTGAATGTGCATTCAGTCAAGGCCAAGATTCCCTAGCACAGTCGGCGTATGAATTCGTAGCGGCTTCAGGCGAGCTGAGCTTCCGTAAACAGACCGTAGAGCGTTTAGCCTCGCTGTACTATGCAGCGCAAGATTTTGAGCAAGCCTTCTATTACTACGAGCAGGTGCTTGGACTAGTGGGTAATGCCGATGAAGGTCGCCGGGCTCGATTGGGACTGATGCGCTGTGCGAAGTCTTTGGACAACGTACCGGTGGTAATGCAATATTCAGAGAGTTTGTTGCAAGATGAGGCTTTGCCGACCGATTGGAAGACCGAGGCCTTGCTCAACGCTGCACGCAGCGCCTATGAGCTAAAGGACAGTGCCAATGCAAAATTGTACTACACTCAAGTCAAAGCAGATATCAAAGGAGAGGCGCAAGCTGAAGCCACCTATTATTTGGCAGAGTTTGACCATGTCATTGGCAAATACGAAGGATCCAATGATTTGTTGTTCTGGATGATAGAGAACCTGCCAACCTATCCGAAATGGCGCTGGAATTCGCTTATCCTAATGGCAAAGAATTATGCAGGGTTGCGGGATGATTTCCAAGCGAACTACACGCTGGATTTTGTGATCGACAATGCGGATTTCGGCGATTATGCGGCACAAGCGAGTGCGTTTAAATCGGAATTGGCCCTTCAAAGAGAAAGAGAAGAGCGCAACACCATTGGCGTGGACAGCCTGAGTATGGAAGATTTCGAAATGGAATCTATTGAAGAATTAGAAGAATAAGGAATGATGAAGATGAGATTCCAATTAAGAATAGTCGCAACAGCTGCACTTATTGTGGGTGTGAATGCTTCACTATTGGCCCAAGAAGAAACAGGTACCGGCGATGAGGTTAAAAGCGTGGAGATACGCGTTGTAGAAGAGTATCAAGCACAGGTCCGAAGTGCTCAAAAGATCAGCGAGCAGCCTTCGTTTTCGGATACGACTTCTGAAAAGCTACCTGTAAGTGTTCGTATCAATCCCAAGGCGATGTCTCTGGATTTTGCGCCTGAGGCTATCCCAGCCATCCGTTTGGGTAGAGTGAAGTTGCCTAAGTTGCCCACACAGAGTGTTAGCGTGGGCGGTGGAAATTATGCAAGCTCCTACGCAAGCTTTATTCTGAGCTCGCCGCGCAGTAAGAAAAACGTATGGGGCGTTCGAGCACTTCACCAGGGTGCACTCAGCGGGGTGAGTGATGTTGATTATTTGCGCCAACCTCAGTACGAAAATGAGGTACTGGCAGATTTCCAACGTGCGACAAAGAGCTATAACTTTAAAACTCAGGCCTTGCTCAAAGCAGATTATATCAGTTATTACGGGGCTTTGACTCCGTTGACGGTAGTGCCGGATAGCACGCCGGGAGCATGGCAGCAGCAATATGGTTTGTCCCAGCAATGGTTGAGAACGACGAACCCAACGAGTAAGGTGAAATTCGCCTACCGCAGTGGGGGTGTTTCCTACAAATACACGGCTGCAGGAATGGCGACTAGCGAGCATTTAGCGAAAACACAACACCGTTTTGAGATTTACGCGGACGAGCAGGACATTAGCCTAGATCTAGGGTATCAATTCGCGAGTGTGAACTCTTGGGCCGATTCTTCTTCTGCTGCTTACCACAACTTTACCATAGCTCCTTACACCAGTGGAAAGAAGGGTATTCTGAGTTACGAGTTTGGATTGAACTTCACAGGCACACAAACTAGTGGTCTTGGCATCGATCGTTTTGAATATTACGTGTACCCGAAGGTTAATCTTCAAGCAGAGCTTCTTAAGCGTACACTTGCTGTTTATGGTGGTTGGGACGGTACTGCGAAGCAAAATACTTTGGAGAGTATGATTTCACAGGTGCCCTTCCTTTCTATGGATCAAGAATACCGCCTCTCAGGCTCTAACAAAGGGTATGTGGGTATGCAAGGCGCATTGGCAGGAAAGCTTCAATACCGCGTGGAGGGATCGCTTACTTCGATGAATGATGCTTTGATGTTCCAGCGCGATTCGCTCTTGATGCTTAGTGAGGTCAATGGTCAGCAAATTGCGGCACTTCAGGCAGTCTATGCTGAAAATGTAGTGAAAACAGGTGTCCGTGGGGAATTGAACCTACCTCTAAAGCACTTCGTAGCTTCAACGTATGCCGAACTGAACAACTATTCAGGAGATGCATTCTTAGGTCAAGAAGGGCTCGTTCTGGGTGCTATGG
>JACESW010000098.1 GCA_013911625.1 Cryomorphaceae bacterium
GTTAGTACAGAAATGAGCGGGAAGTGCTCAAATTTGTGTTGTTCCCAACTGATGGTCGTACCGTCGTGCTTATGGTCGCTTAAGTCAAAAGTTCCTTCAAGAGAGTTCATCAGAAGGTCATTTCCTTCTGCCTCAGTTTTCATGAATTCGCGGTAGTCAGCCAGTGCTGCTTTAAGCTTTGCACCATTACCTTGAATAAGGAAATAGTTTGGTGAAGCTTCCAAATCGTCCATTTTCTGTGGCTTGTTTGGATCGCCACTTTCTTCGTCCGCACCTCCAGAAGCTTCAATCACACCTCTTTTGAGGTCTTCAATCTGCTGGTAAAGTGCAGCTGAACGCGATTTCACGTCATTTGCTTTGTCTCTCCACGGGCCAGCTTTCACTGGGTTTTCAGCTGCTGCAGCCTCAAATGCCGTGTAGATACTAGAATTTTGTTTTTCTACAGTTTCAATAGATGCCTCTTGGCTCACCATTACTTCGTAGAAAGCGTCCATTACTTCACGACTCACATTAAGAGCGAGAAGCGCCGTCAACACGAGATACATCATGTTGATCATTTTCTGACGCGGTGTTAAATTTCCTCCTGCCATTTGTCTAGGATTTTACGGTTATAGTAAGTTAAATCGTATCGGGTAAGATTACTTGCCCATTGCAGTTAACATACCGCCGTAAACGCTATTTAATGATTCTAGGTTTCCTTTCAATGAAGCCAACTCAGAAGCAAGATCAGTAGCGTTGCCAGAAGCAGCAGCCAATTTCTCCATAACGTCGTTCTGACGCTCTACCTGAGCTGTAGTGTTTTCTAGTTGAACAGAGTATAGTGCATTCAAGCTTTCCATGTGCGTTGCCGCTGTGCTCAATTGCTCTGAATAAGCAGCAGTTGCACCTGCAGCATCAACAGCACCACCTAGGCTACCAGCAGTTTCACTTAAAGAACGCATACCTTCTCCTAATCTCTCGATTAGAGCAGCATCTACACCACCGTTTTCCAAAGCGTTATCTAGTTGCTCTGTAACTGAAAGTGCACGATCGCCGTCTGCAGAAGCTAGTTCAGGGTAAACCAATGTCCAGTCGTAATCTGCTGCTGGTTTCTCGAATGCAGAGAACATGAAGATTACAGCCTCTGTAGTCAAACCTACAACAAGCATGATGTTCGCTCCTTCCCAGTGCATGATCTTAAACATCGCACCAGTAATTACTACTGCCGCACCAATACCATAGAGCTTCGCCATAAAGTTTTTGAAGCGCTTTCCGTTTACGTCAATTAAAGCCATAATCTTAAAGTTAAGTTTGTTATTAGGGTTATGTTGTTTTTAAAAGTCTTTTAGGTCTCTACCTAGGAAACTTTGTACTGTTCTAAATCCAATGTAGCTTTTTGCTGTGTCTTGGTATTCGTAATCACGAGCACCAAGCTGCAGGAAGTAAGCTACGTCTTTCCAAGATCCACCACGAATCACTTTACGCTTCATAGTTTCACTTTCTTCTTCGTACGCATTGTACTGGAATTCAGTCGCAACGTCGCTACCGAAAGCGTAAGACTGTACATCGAATGCTGTAGAAGTCCACTCACTAACGTTACCGGACATACAGTATAGGTTGTAACCGTTTGGTGAGTACGCTGTAGTTTTCACGGGGTAAAAACCACCATCTGCCGTTAGATTACCACGACGTGGTTTAAAGTTCGCGAGGTAACAACCAGCACTGTTGGTAGCGTAAGGACCACCCCATGGGTATGTCGTGAGTTCTTCACCACCGCGAGCAGCGTATTCCCACTCTGCTTCTGTCGGTAGACGGAAGTCATGTTCGATAAGTTCACCTGAACGCTTTAAGTAGTCGCGACGGTATTTGCTTCTCCAGTTTGCAAACGCACGTGCTTGTCTCCAGCTTACACCTACTACTGGGTATTCATCGTACGCAGGGTGCCAGAAGTACTTGTCGTGCATCGGCTCGTTAAATGAATATGTGAAATCGTGGATCCATACAAGCGTGTCTGGATATACGTTTATAGTTTCTTTCTCGAAGAAAGACGCACGATCACTTTCTGCTTGCGTATCCTTGATGTAATCACGGTAGCTGAACAACTCACCGTCTCCATCTTCATCTTTGTAATCGAACTCTACACGGTTCAACTTAGAAGCAGCCTTCTGCTTGTTGATCCAGTAGTACGTGTAGTTCAATTGACGAGTATCTAAGTGACGGTAGCCCAACCACTGCTCTTCAGGAGCGAGGTACATGCTTTCTACAACTTCCGTGTATTCAGCTGAAGGGTAGCGGTTTTTGTCCCATTCTAAATACGGATCCCAATCCAGACGGCGCATCATACTATCAGGGTAGTTCAACGCTACATACTCTTGGAAGAACGTTGGGTCTTCCATTTCAGCGAGATCAATGTATTCGAAATCCTCAACAAGCCCTTCAGCCAAGCGAGTTCTGGCGATAGAATCCTTTACCCAGCTTACAAACTGACGGTATTCATTGTTAGTGATTTCAGTTTGATCCATGTAGAATGCTGGGATACTCACTGTTTTTGCAGGAGCGGTATATGCATACGGCACATCCTCGTCGTGGTTACCCATAGTAAAGCTACCTTGAGGAATGTATACCATTCCATAAGGTTCGCTCGGATACCATGTTGGACGGTCTTGAACGCCGACCAATTCACCATGATCGCTACTTCCACAAGAAGCCAAAAAGGCTACTGATACAAGTCCAAGGAGGAACTTTTTCATAACTGTATTTGCTTTCAACTGTGTTCTCATTTTTAGGAAGGGGCTATATTACAAAAATATAGGGTTTCTGTAGCTCCCTTTTTCTTTAGGTGGTATTTCAATGGTAAAGCAGTAACTCATCATGATTTCATGCGAACCGCTGCTTGATGTTCTCAAACTAGAAGTCGTTAAATCATACGAGTACGTTGCTCGAAGATCTTTGGTGATTTGGTAACCTGCCATGATCGATAATGCATCGTATACACGATAGGTAACGCCACCCCAAATCTGATTATTATATGTTGCTGCTGCATTTAGGTCGAACTGCGTCGTAACAAAATCGGTTTTAATCATCATTGCTGGCTGCAAAATGAAACCGTTTTGTAGGTCGATGTCATATCCACCCATGAGGTAGTAATGTCTCTGGCCGCGAATCTGTGCCATTTGCGAACCTGTCGCGCTCTGGAGGATGTCCTTGGTTTCAATCAAACGAGTACTACTTAAACCCGCATACCAATTTGAATTGGTGTAATACGCACCGAAGCTCAAATCTGTCGCCATTGAGGTGTTGTTCGGATTGTTGAGTACCAGTGAAGGATCATTCATCGTCTGAGGTGGAGCCCAAGTACCGCTAGTCATTGCTTTGTTTCTAAAATCTACACGAAGACCCAAACCCAATGAACCTCCTGCAAGTGACATTTGGTAACCATAGCCGATACCCGCCGTAACGTCTTGGAAGAAACCAATCATATCATTGGTGAAGTTCAATGACAAACCACCACCGATTACATCGAGCGGAACGTTGGCATTAAAGTTTTGAGTTGTAGGTGCATTATCGAATCCTACCCACTGCGAACGGTGTGCAGCTGATAGACAAATCGCATCTCCAGAGCCAATGACTCCAGGATTGTAGAAAATCTTATTGTTTGCGAACTGCGTAAACTGCACATCTTGTTGTGCCCAAAGGACTGATGAACAGAGCATTGCAAACAAAGCAAGGCGGGTTTTTCTCATGTGTTAAAGCGCTAACGTCTTTTGATCGTCGCTAAAGATAGAAAAATTCCTGTGCGAACAACACTTTTTTTCTAGAGTTATCAGGCTTTCTGCTGCGCTTTCCACCAACGTTTTGGAATTTTTCCCTGCATTGCTTCGAGATAATCGTCATGACTACAAGGTACTAGTGCGAATCGGTCCGATTGAAACTCACCTTTTGGAATCTCAATCCACCACCTGCCGCTATTTGGGCTTTTGTAAAAATCGAGAACATCTTCATCGTCGATTAGAACACTGTATTTCTCGTAGTTTACCCTTGAACCAATCGGGAAATCCCCGAAACGAAGAGAGATGCCTTCGAAGAAATACCACAGTGCATGTGCAAAGAGGTGCGCACTTTGTCCCCGCTGATCGTAACGTGGGTTGTACTCGAACATACCAAGCTGGCTTACCGTATCGCTCATGCCTGCGTAACGTAGCATTGCACAAAACTCGTTTCCAGAAAATCCGTGGGGTGACGTGTAAAAGGTACCTGGGTTATAGCTCTGTCGAACGGCATTAATATCGACGCTTACAAGGTCAGCTTCTCGAAGGAGCGGTTCTGTATTTGGGATGCTCGCTTGTGCTTCGCCCAACCGTACTGCTTCAAAGAATAAGTTCTCAATCAGTGCAATTTCATCGGGGCTGTTGAAATACGTCTGGTAGCCAATATTTGTGAAGTTATAGAGATTATGTGGTTCCTGTAAAACAAGATGACTCACATAGCTTTGATGGTCGAGATCTCGGCCTTCACTTCCCACGTCCAAACGTGAATCTATGGCCACCACATTGACCATTTTTTCAAGCTTATCGTAGGCCCGGTAATTACCGTAGGTCAAGTCTTGAGACCCTCCAATAGTAATGGTGATAATGCCCTTGCGAAGCATTTTTTCGCAAAAATCCTGAAGCAGTAGAATGGTGTCCACATGGCGTTCTCCACGATAGATGTTGCCCATATCGGCAATCTTGAAGTTCCAGGTGCCTTGATACAGTTGGTACAAGAACGGACGTATGTGGTCCGCTGCCGTGTCACATCCGGTATTTCGGTATGCACGACGGTCTTCTTGTACACCTACGATGACCACCTTAACACCATCGAGCGAGGGTAGACCGTCAATCTCAGTGTGTCGTTGAACCTTTTGGCCCAACTGGCCAGGCTCTAAAACCGGTAGTTTGGAAAGAACACTTTCAGGTACAGGACTTAAATATTCCACGCTACATCTTTTTTAACGTGGTCAATTTACCCCCTTATTTGCGCTTTGCTCTCCTTTTTGTAGGCCCTGCAGCAATAAGTTCTTCACAAGCCGCTCGATCTAAAGTCTCAGGCTCTGTGTCCTTTGGGATTTTGAAATTTTTACCGGCACTCTTGATATATGGACCGTAGCGTCCCTTCAAAATTTGGATCACAGGCTCATCGGTAAACTCTGCGATGATATTGTTTGCAGCTTCTTTTTGCTTGGCCTCAATGATTTCAAT
>JACESW010000099.1 GCA_013911625.1 Cryomorphaceae bacterium
GTGCACGAGTTCCAGCTGGAGGAGGCGCGTATGCGCGCCGCCCTAGAGCGCATCGCCAACCAGGAGACTGTATTTAACTTGATTGATAAGCCAACTCCGTTGGCATTTCCAATCCTTGTGGACAGACTGCGCGAGACCATGGGTAACGAAAGTCTTGCAGAGCGGATCAAGCGCATGCAACTCGACTTCGGGTAAAGAGGCCCAAAAAATTTTGGGCATAAAAAACCCCCGCGCCACCGGCGCGGGGGTAGTCATTAAATTTTTCTAACGCTTACTGAAAGCTCTGCGCGATGGCAGCATAGCGTTGGTAGAAGTTTTGCTGATTCTCCTGATCGTGCATTTGAATGTTGCGGAACAACATTTGGTAGAACTGGAGATCAGTGCTCCATTCGTTTCTCATGCGCTTGCGATCGTTGCGATCCAAACCTTCGTAGTAGGTTAGCTCGCTATCGAGGAAGTCTGCAAATTCATTGGTCAACTGACGCGCTTTTTCCGTCGCTCCAGCGCGGTAGTACGAATCAATAATTCCGAAGAGGAAGTAGTTGTAGCCAAACTTCTCTGCAGGCATTTTTTCCATAGCAAAGTCCAGTACTTCAACCGCTTTAGCGTTCTGACCTTCCTTCGTCAATTCGTTCGCTAGGCGGCCGAAAATGGTACGGAGGTTATAGCTCAGGCGACGGTTCGTTTCGTCTAGATATACATCAGGAAGCTCCATGTTTCCGTAGGCAAACTTGTTCATTAAGTTGTCGTACATGATGTCCGTATCCACTTTACCGTAGTCGATGCCTTGCGTGTTGCTCGGCGAGTATACCGGCACAAAGCGGTAGGCCATACCTTCTAGGCGGAAGTAATCGTTGAGCCAGAAGTAGGCCTTAGGATTATTTCCGACAGTGATTGAGAAGTAAATAGGACGTTCCCAGTTGTTGTTTGCAATGAGGTCAATGACCATCAAATCACGCTTGGTAATCACGTTTGCTTTCCAATTCCAGTCGATGTAGTCTACAACGCTTGCGCTGTCTTTAACGTCAACGACACCGTTGGCAAACACAGCCTCCTTGTCGATGTTGATGCGCAACTTCTTTTGTGGGTACAACGGCAGTTCTTTGTTGCCAGAAGTTTTGAATTTCACCTGAGCATCGTCGCGCTTTGTGAACTGAACAAAGTCTTTTACATCCCAACGGCCTTTTACGCCAAGGTCTCGGTAGTAAAGCACATCACGCGTTCCTTGAACGTATTGGTTCCATTCAAAGCTGAACGGTACAGCTTCACCGTCGTACGCAGCACGGCGCTGCTGATCGATGTACCAATCGGTATTTAAAAGGCTCAAGTTGACAATACGAACATCCGTTCTGTAGCCTTCAACTTCCTGTACATACCACAGCGGGAACGTATCATTATCACCATTTGTGAAGAGTATCGCGTTTGGCTCACAGCTGTCGAGATATGCCTTGGCAATATCGCGAGCCGTATATCTGTTGCTACGGTTGTGGTCGTCCCAGTTTTCCGCTGCCATACGAACAGGAACAGCTAGCATGGATACACCTACAACGAGGTAAGAGGCTACCATTGGGCTCATCTTGGTGCGTAGGGTATCCCACAAACCTAGGGCGCCTATACCAATCCAGATGGCGTAGGCATAGAAGGAACCCACGAAAGCATAATCACGTTCGCGCGGCTCGTACGGTTTGTGGTTGGTGTAGACCACAATAGCTAAACCTGTGAGTAGGAAGAAGAGCGTGACAGCCCAGGCATCCTTGTTGTTTTTCTTGTATTGGTAGTACAGACCAAAGATTCCAAGCAGGAACGGCAGCATAAAGTAGGTATTACGAGCAGGGTTGTTTTTCCAAGACTCAGGCAAGTTGTCTTGCCCACCCAAACGGATGCTATCGATAAACGGTATACCCGTTATCCAGTTTCCTTTGGTCAATTCTCCTCTGTGTTGTGCATCGTTCTGGCGACCAGAGAAGTTCCACATGAAGTAGCGGAAGTACATGGTCCCCACTTGGTACTGGAAGAAGAATTTCACGTGTTGTGCAAACGAGATCGGTGCATCTGGGTTTTTAATGCCCATGATGTTGATGTAGTTCTGCTTGTACTGCGGGTCGTCGTTCCAGATTCTAGGGAAGAAGCCCATGTACTTAGGGTCGTAATTCGGCTTGCTGGCCTTCTTGTCGTCGGTCATCAAGTATTTGGCATCAATCTTCAAATTTCCGCCGTTTTCTGAAACATACGCTTCAGCCTCGCTGCGAAGTTTGAATGCAGTCACCTGCTTAGGACCTTTCATGACAGCAAAACCTTTTTGGTAGACCGGCTTGCCGTCGTCAAACGGCTCCGTGCGGTCGTAAGGCGCGTTAAACGACTTACCGTAAAGGATAGGCCAATCACCATATTGTTCACGGTTGTAGTAGGCCAAGAGTGACATCGCGTCTTCCGGGTTGTTCTCGTCAATTGGCGTATTGGCATTTGAGCGAATGGCCAAGATGATGAACGTTGAATACCCCATTACAATGAGCATTACTGCCAAAACAGCTTGTTGTGCCAACGGCTTTTCTTTGCGAGCTGTCCAAAGCACCCCGAAGACAACAGCACCCACTAGGATGAGTGAAGCAGCTACTGTCCCTGAGTGGAACGGAAGACCAAAATTGTTGACGAAGGTGATCTCTAGAGTACTAAATAGTTTTAGCACGATTGGGATAATAAAGGCAAAAACAAGACCCAGAATTGCAATACTTGCGCCATTTGCTATGATGAAGCCGTTGCGAGTTGGGTTCGGGTATTTTTTGAAGTAATAGATCATTCCAATGGCAGGAATGGTCAAGAATACAAGGATGTGAACACCTACTGAAAGACCCACCAAATAAGCGATAAGCAGCAACCACTTGTTAGCATTAGGGTCTGTATCGACCGCTTGCTCCCATTTAAGCACGGCCCAGAAGGCTACTGCGGTAAAGAATGAGCTCATGGCGTATACCTCGCCTTCTACTGCTGAGAACCAGAAGCTGTCCGAGAACGTGTACGCCAAAGCGCCTACAGCACCTGCACCAAGTACAGCAACGATGCCTGCATTGTCCAGGTTTTCTCTTCCGCCCAACAGTTTCGCTGAAAGTGCAGTGATGGTCCAAAAGAGGAACAAGATGCTGAATGAGCTTGAAAGCGCACTCAAAGCATTCACCATCAAGGCTTGGTTCTCTGGGGAACCAGCGAATTGGCCAAAGAGGTTACCCATCAACTGGAAGAAAGGCGCACCTGGAGGGTGGCCCACCTGAAGCTTCACGGATGTTGCGATGTATTCCCCACAATCCCAGAAGCTGGTTGTAGGCTCGATAGTCATGAAATAAGTAATCGTTGCGATGGCAAATACCGCCCACCCAGCGATTGTATTGAGCTTATTGTAATTCACGTATTCTGCTTGTTTAGCGGGATAATGGGCATCCCGTATTCAGTAATTGGCTCGAAAATAAGAAAAACACAGCCCCGCAGCCTTGAAATGAATGTTAAACCACAAAATTTTCCTTGGTTGTTTTTCGCATTTTGCCATTTGGACTATATTTGCCGTCCCCAAAGGGGATGATTGCCCGATAGTGTAATGGCAACACACCGGTTTTTGGTACCGTTATTCTAGGTTCGAGTCCTAGTCGGGTAACGATTAAAGCCCTTCACGAAAGTGAGGGGCTTTTTTTATGCCCTGCGACTTGAGCTTGCTCGGGAGAGAAGGGCATAAAAAAGACCACAACGCTGTAAGCGTTGGAGGGCGTTATCGAAGACAATACCTACCGACGTTCAGGACCGCCAATTCTTGCGAAGCAAGGTTGGCAATCCTAGTCGGCAAGCATGATTGGCGTGGCCAAGATTGGCAATCATTGGTGTTTATAACACGAAACCTAGCGCAAGTGACCCAACGACAACCTCTTCCTCAAAGGTTCCTGGTCTAAAGAAAGCCTGCGCATCAAGACGTCCCGTGAGTTTAATTTTTTTGAAGCCGGCTTGAGCTTGAAGTCCATAGCGTACCAAATGAGTGTTGTATCCACTTATCGTTCTGTTGATTACACGGTCTCCGTCAGAATCGGCACCGTGCACAATGCTTTGGCTGCTTGTTCGTAGCCCGGCAAAACCACCTACGCCAAGTGAAAGACCTTGATCTACAACATTGCCTTTTGAGAAGTCTAGGTGTAACATCACGGGAAGCTCAATGTAGAATTGGTCCCAGCGGTTTCTACGAACGCCGCTGATGTTTTCAATAGGGACAATTTCAGAGGTTGAAGCCGAAGATGGATCTACAACTGATTTCACAATGATCCTGTCGTTATTAAAGCTCCATCCTAAAGATTCAAAGCCAATTCCAGACTGAATAACCAAAGGACTTTTAGGTCCAAATATGCGGCGCTTCACACCAAGGAACGAACGTCCTGTCAAGCTTTGAAGAGGAGATAAGTATGCGTTGCTCGCAGCGTCATTCCCGTCCATGGTTCTGAACGAATTCGCACCTATGTGGAACTCGAACGAATCGAATTTCACTTTTACTGAATTATTCGCTTCTTCCTCTTCCTCATCGTTGTCAAAGTCAAGTTTTAATTCAATATCTCCTTCAACGCGATCAGAGATGCTTTCGTCAAGCTCTTCAGCGCGCTCTTCCCATTTTTTTGAGAATTCTTCGCCCCAAGCGTCCATTTTGTCGCTGAATTCGTCGCTCCACTCTTCCATGCTCTCGCCAAAGCGTTCCATTTTAGCCTCGAACTCTGCTTCCAGCGCTTCAACGCGCGCCTCACCTTCCTCTTCGGTAAGAGTGCCGGCCTCAACCAAGGCCTCCACTTCCGCGATTCGGGCGGCTAGTTTAGTGGCCTCCTGGGTGCTTACAGCAATGATTTCTGTCAAAGCAGAGACTAGACCGCTATCTGGGTCAATCCCTTCTATTTCAACTTGTACTTCACTGGTGTCGGTTTCCGCCAAAGGCACATCCAGCGGATAGAGTGCTGATGCAGATGCAGAAAATCCGGATACAAAGAATAAAATGCTGAAGATTGTCGAGGCTAGTGTTTGTTTCATTTGGCGAATCTTTTAATAAGACTGAAAAGGTATTCAAAAAAAATCCTCATTACGGCCAACTCAAAAATTCAACTAGGTTAGGATACGAAGCGAATGGCTTTTTTGAGCTGTAACCGCATGAGGAAATTAGGGGTACTTAGTTGTTATAACACAATAACAA